>CAZJOB010000016.1:14300-23169 GCA_964547435.1 uncultured Desulfatiglans sp.
TACACCGTACACCGTACACCTTCCTTTTACCTCCTATACCTCGCCGCGAAATTCTGGGCTATGGCATAATCAGGGCTCTTTTTAAACAGTACGCCAAGGTATGGCGTTTCTCCCTTGTCAAGGGCCTTTGGCCTGAAATCCGGATCAGACTTGAGCGCCCTTATCCAGTTTATCAGTTCCCTGGTCGCGGGTTTTTTCTCTATTCCGTTTATGTCCCGCAGCCGGTAAAAGGATGTTACGGCATTTTCCAGCAGGTCTTTGCTTATATCGGGAAAATGCACCTGGATTATCCTTTCCATCATGTCAGGTTCCGGAAAGGCAATGTGATGAAAATTGCATCTGCCCAGAAAGGGGTCTGAAAGGTCCTTTTTCGCGTTTGAAGTAATTATTATCACGGGTCTGTGTTTCGCCTTTACGGTCTTGTCTATCTCCATGATATCAAATTCCATCTGATCAAGCACATCCAGCATGTCGTCCTGAAAATCGGTGTCCGCCTTGTCTATCTCGTCAATAAGGAGTACAACCCTTTCATCGGAGACAAAGGCCTGTCCTATCTTGCCCATCTTTATATATTCCTCGATATTGCTGACATCCCTTTTGGAGTCTCCGAACCGGCTGTCGTTCAGGCGGGTAAGGGTGTCATACTGGTAAAGGGCCTCCACCAGTTTCATGCTCGATTTTACGTTAAGGACTATCAGCCTCATACTCAAGGCCTCTGAAATGGCATGGGCCAGCATGGTCTTTCCTGTGCCCGGTTCACCCTTGAGAAGAAGAGGCATCTCCAGGGCCATAGTAATGTTGATGATTTCGGCAAGTTCGTCGTCAAGGACATATTTTGTCGCGCCGGTGAATTTTGAGATTGAACTCTTTTGGGTCATTCTATTCTCCTTGAATATTAAAATATTTTTACAGGTTAACTCTTTTTCAGAGTAAGAATCAGCCTGTTTTTTCCTGCTATTCTTTGATAATCGATATTTTCCGCCTTATGTTTGATTATCATGACGCCTATATCATCAGGCCCGGCGTCTTCTATTATGTTTAATTCCTGCCCCGCGTTTTTAAAGATTATTTCAAGGGTGTCGTGTTTTTCGGAATAGGCTATTCTCAGATCAACGTCTATTGTTTCCGATTGCGTCCTGCATAAGATAAGCAGTTCTTCAACAATGGAAAGTATGTTATTTATCATTTCAGCCGAAAAGGCGTGCTTTTCACAGAACTGTTCTATGCCGGCGTTCATGTTATACAGGTCGAAATCCGGGCTGTCGATATGCCGGTTAAAGCTGCGGACCCTGTTTATAAACTCCATTGTCTTTTCTTTCTGCGGATTTTCAAAGATCTGTTCAGGGGGGCCCTCTTCATAGATCAGGCCCTCGTCCATATAAAAGACACGTTTGGAAACATCCCTTGCAAAATCCATTTCATGGGTTACTATCGCAAGGGTCATTCCTTCTCTTGCAAGCCTTCTTATAACCGCCAGGACCTCGCTTACCATTGTGGGATCAAGCGCGGAGGTCGGTTCATCGAACAGTATGATCTCAGTGTTCATTGAGAGGCACCTTGCTATCGCGACCCTCTGCTTCTGTCCCCCCGAAAGCTCATCGGCAAAGTTATCCGCCTTTTCCGCGAGGCCTACCATCTTGAGCAGTTCCATTCCTCTGGCTTCCGCGTCTTTCTTTGATTTTCCAAGGAGCTTAACCGGCCCGATCATCAGGTTTTCAAGTATGGTAAGGTGATTAAAGAGGTTGAAGGACTGAAATACCATACCCATTTTCTGGCGCATCTTCGGTACGTCTGTCGCTTTGTTCAGGATATCAATGTCATCAATAAATATCTTTCCTCCGGTAGGATATTCAAGCAGGTTGAGGCAACGAAGAAATGTGCTTTTACCGGTTCCCGAGGGACCTATAATGGAAATAACCTCACCTTTGTGAATCTCTACGTTTATATCCTTTAATACAACAAGGTCTCCGAATCTCTTTTCCAGGTGTTCTACACTGATCATTTTTTCAGCTCCGGCTCATTTTAGGATTGGTTCTTCGTTCAATATATCCCAGCGAATACATAAGGAGCCAGGAGATAAGGAAGTAAAGCACTGCAACCATAATCAGTGGAAAGAAGGCGTCGAATGTGCGGCTGCGGATTATATCGCTTGCCTTTGTCAGGTCATGCACGGCAATGTATCCGACGATGGATGTCATTTTGACAAGGGATATCATCTCGCCCTTGTAAACCGGCAGTATTCTGCGCACAGCCTGGGGAAGAACTATGTAAATAAAGGTCTTTACCTTTGTGAATCCGAGCGCGATTCCGGCCTCGGTCTGGCCCCTGTCAATCCCTTCTATGCCGGTCCTGAACATCTCTGATACATAGGCCGCGAAATTGAGGCCAAATGCAATAACCGCGACAAAAACAGGATCAATGTCAACAGACGCAAAAACCACATAAAAGATGATCATCAGAATCACAAGAACCGGCGTTCCTCTCAGAATGGAAATATAGACCTTTGCGGGAACAAGCAGGATTTTTCTTTTTGACATACGCATAAAGCAGATCAGCCCGCCGAGAATCGTGCCGAACAGGGTGGCCAATATGGAGATTATTGCCGTGGTTTTCAACCCTTCCAGTATCAGAAGGTAACGGCTTTCCAGAATAATGTTGCTGTAGAAACTGTCTGCAATGCTTCTAAATATGGATTTCTTCTGCCAGGCTGCCGGTCCAGTATTCGTCTGTGCGGAGTCATTCGCAGCAGCCAGGTTCTTTTTCAGAATCAGAACGGCTGTCTTGAACATGTTGTAACTGTCCGAAAAGGCAACACGTTTCTGACGTTCCTCTGTTATGGCAATGCCGTCGGCAATGATATCGGCCTTGCCCGAAGCAAGTGCGGCAACCAGTGAGCCGAACTCCATGGTGTTTATTTTGAGTTTATAGCCTTTACGTTCGGCAAAGGTCTTGATCATTTCAATGTCAAAACCCACATGCTCGCCGTTTACTATAGCGGAATTGGGGAGGTCTCCCACAGCAACTGCAAGGATGATTTCCGGGCTGTTTTCATCAAATGTAAATGAGGGCATTTGCGCCTCTTCAGGGTCTTCTATCAGCCATCTTCTGAATATTTTATCATACGTGCCGTCGTCCCTGATCTCCCTGAGAAAATCATTAAACCCCTGTCTGAGCCCAGGATTGTTATAATTAAAGGCGCAGGCAACAGGAAGGGTAAGCACATCTTCGTTGAAAATAACGATATCCTGATTGTTTTTCAATAAGACCCTGGCACTGTAAAGGTCAATAAACGCGACATCAATCTTTCCTGTACTTAATGCAAGGATGATATCCACCGGTATATTGAATCTTTTTATGGTTGCCCGTGGATAATTTTCCGCAACAAAGGAATCATGAATCGTGCCCGCATACACCCCCACGGTCTTGTCCCCTATGTCCTCAAGGGATTGAATCCTGCTGTCCGGGATCGCCGCCGCAGCCTCTTTCATTGTGAACAGGCTGGCCCCGATGTGGAGATAGGGGTCTGAAAAATCTATCTGCTTTTTACGCTCTTCCGTGATCATCAGAGTGCTTGCGGCCATATCGATCTTGTTTGCGGCCACAGCGGTTATCAGACTTCCGAATTCCATATCATTTAGGATCAGCTTTTTTTGAGAATAAGCGGCGAATCTTTCCACAAATTCTATGTCAAGGCCAACTATTCTGTTGTTCACTGTCGCGGAGAGTGGAAGGCCCTTGGCGCCTGAAACCCCGACCTTTAGAACGCCGTTTGTCCCGGAGTTTTCTATCTCCGGCATTTGGGTACTTCCATCGATAACCCAGTTTTTTATTATTCGATCGTGAATGCCCTCTTTCCTTATCTTTTCAAGAAAATTATTAAACTGTTCTCTGAGTTCGTCATTTTCTTTATTAAAGGCCATCCCCACGGGATCGGAAAAGAGTACATCCCCGATAATTTCAAGCTCGTCATCATGGCGGAGTATTTCATAAAGATTTTCCGTGCACAGTAGCGCCGAATCCGCCTTATGTTTTTTCACGGCAAGAACAATCTCAGGCGGGCTGTTGAACTGAAGTATCTCAGCATCAGGAAAGTTTTTAAGTGCATAGGCGTCATGGGTTGAGCCGAGCAGGACGCCTATCTTTTTATTTTTAAAATCCTCTATAGTCCTTTTCTTTATTTCTCCGGTATTTATGACAGTTTTTTTCTCCGGTGATCTTTTTACCAGCGCCACCTGTGAGTCCTGATAATAGGGCTGAGTAAAATCGACCGACTTTGCCCTTTTTAACCATCTTCGCTTCATATCCTTAAAGGTCCCGTCGCCCTTGTATTTCTCAATAATTTTATTTACGGCTTCAAGCAGTTCTTTATTGCCTTTTCGAACTGCAACGGCAATGTCCTCTGAATTGAGGGGTTCGGGAATAAGGATTAGACCTTTATTATGCTTGACAATATTGACCGCAGTGGGATGGGCGGTAATAACGGCATTGATCTGACCCGATATTAATGCGGATATTCCGTCCATTATATCATCGTAGCTTTTTATATTAGCGTCAGGAAATTTTGTATACGCGAGCTTTTCACCTGTGGCGCCTGTCATGACACCAATAACGGCTTTATTTAAATCATTTATTTTCTCAAATGACTTTTCTTCTTTGCCGCATTGAGTGAAAAGGAGAGATGATATCAGGGTAAATATGAGTATAAGAATGTATCTTTTCATGTCCGTTCCCGGCCTTCAGGATTACTCCTTCACAAGGGCCGCGATTCCTCCTGTGTAGTATGGTATTGAAAAGAGCACCATTTTTGCGCGTTCTTCACTAATGGTGATGCATGCTCCTATCATGTCCACCTTACCCGTGGTGAGGGCCGGTATCATGGCGCCGAAATCCATGTTGATCACCTCAAGCCTTTTGTCAAGCCTTTTTGCGACAAGCGAGGCTATCTCTATATCCAGACCGACGATCTTCTGTGAGCCGTCGACAAATGAAAAAGGCTCGGTTATGGCGGAGGTGCCGAAGAGCAACACACCGCTCGACCCCGTCTCTATCTCGGGCATGGGGGCAGGGCTGCCTTTTTCCGGAAGCCATCTGTCAAGCATCTCTTTATATGCGCCGGTGTTTTTCAGATCATATACGATACTGTCTACAACGTTTTTCAGATCTTTATCTTCGAGTCTTACTGCAAACCCGTAATTGTCGGACGTGATCATTCCGGGAAGAACCTTTAATCCGGGATTTTTCGCGGCGATGTTCTTAAGAATAGGTTCATCATAGGCAGCCGCGTCCGCCTTTCCGACTTTAACGGCTATACAGGCGTCAAGGACACTGTTAAAATATTTAAACTTCGCATCAGCGAATCGCGATCTTACCAGATCATCGGCAATAGTGCCCGTAGGGACCGCGAATTCTTTGCCTTCAAGCTGGCCTAATTCGGTTATCTTCTCTCTTTGGCCGCAGCCGGAGACGTTAAATATAAAATAAAAAATCAGGCCTGTTACTATTATTTTCCGCACCTTATTTTGCATTGAAATATCCCTTTGTTTTTCATGTAGTTATGTCATACTTTCATTTTTTATATTCATTTAGCAAGGGATTTTTCGCATTAAGATTAGTAAAGAGAAACTGGATCGACTTTTTATGTGGCCATAAACATTAATGAACTCGTAAAAAATCATAAATCGCAATATTTCGTCACCCCGGCGAACCGACGTCGCGCCGAAGCAGCGCTAGGTCGCGTCTCGCGAAGGCGGAAGCCGGGGTCCAGTAATTTCAGGCATTTATGGTGGATATTTATTATTGCGTCACATTATGCGTAGTGTTAGTATTACCGTATTACGCTTTTTCTGATAAGGAGGATAATATGAAGACATCTGTCAGCAGACTTACAAAGAAATATCAGGCAACCGTTCCTGAAGCAGTAAGAAATATACTCAATCTCAAGGCAGGTGATGCAATTGTCTTTGACATTGAAAATGAAATAATAAAAGTACGTAAGGCACGGTCAATTGACATGGAATTTAGCTCTGCCCTTGTTCCCACTCTGGGCGAGTGGAACTCTCAAAATGACGAGGAAGCATATAATGATTTATGAACCATTTGATATTGTAGCTGTTCCATTCCCCTTTACAGACTCTTCGAAAACCAAGAGGCGACCAGCGCTTTTGCTTTCACTTTTTTATCTATGGTTGTTTAATATCAAAATATTTTTTTATTATTTCAATAATTTCACTTGCAGCTTTAATACATGTCACTGCATCCTCTTCCATAAATGCCGCATCGGGTGTGATGTCAGGTAATCCATTGGGGTATCTTGTAGGAATATAAAACCTGTCCAACAGCAATGCTGATCGGAAAGATTTTGAAAGAGCATTATAAGCCTCTAAATTAACTCTTTCAAGATCATTGATCAGCTTATTAATTGAATGTCCCCATGGGTCGGCATCTTCGAAGTACCATAATGCTTTTACAGCCTTTTCAGCCGCCTGTTGAGCGTGAAAACAGGAATGAGCGAATTTTTTATTATTCCTGAGCAGAATTGATGTGTCCAGATCGTCTTCGGCTGTTCGCATCCACCGCAGGGATTCGTGTATATTTTTTTCATTGCTCATAAATAACTTTACCTTCAGATAATATATTTTTTATAAAAGCCCTGTTTGACATTTGTTCCAGCTCATCGGGCGTGTATATAAGCATATCAACAGCGTTTTCTTTAAGTAACTCATGGACGTCTATAAAATCATCATAACGGGGAAAAAACCTTTTGTCGGTTTTCATCAATATGAGTAGATCAATATCGCTATGTTTTGTTTCCGTTCCCCTAGCTGTGGAGCCGAATAAAATTGCCTTGATAACCTTGTTACGTTTAAATAACGGAGTCAGGATGTCCTTAAGCTTTTTGGTGTCTTGGGTATCCATATTAATTTTTCTGAAAGAATGTTAAAAATTTCATGTTTTTTTGAATTTTTTATCATTTTATTATGACCTTCGCAACTTTTATGTTCATAAAGGTTTTTAATCTCCGGGAGATAAAAGATTTGACCAAGTCTCCATAAATGCACGGTAAAAATGGAGTCTTGTCAAGTTTTGATTCATCTTAACCGGTTTATAGCGTGATATGAAAGGGTTCGATCATTTAATCCTTGTATTTTTTAAGATTTCTCTCGATGCGGAGTGTGTTTTTACCTATACTTCAGGGCTAGGTGAAAAAAGGGGTATAACCATAAATATCCAGGCCATTACACTGCCTATACCGCAAGGGATGGGGGGCAGATATATGAACTCAATCTCATAGACACACCGGGGCACTTGGATTTTTCCTATGAGGTATCAAGGACACTTACCTCATGCGAAGGCGGGGCAGCTTAAGGCTGTAAGAACAAAGACTTAGCAGACGGCTGATTGCTGAACGATGAAAGCTTCATCCATGATTTTTTCATTTATGGATGAAAACTCCGAGAATAACTATTTATAACCCAGCCAGCCTTTTTAGTATAAAAAATACCTTTTCCATACCGATTAAAATAAAAAAATCTCTGTGTCTCTGTGGTAGCAATCGTTTTTGGTCAAGAGTAAACCGGTCTCTTAACCTCAGATCCGGGGTGTCTGGCTGGGCTTGACACTTAATCATTTAATCCATATACTCTGTTCTCGATCAAAGGAGTTATTGCCAATAAAGGAGAATACAGGAATGGGAGATAAAAAATACGGCAAATACATTGTCACGGAGTTTTATGACAAATTCAAGCTGCCGGAGGAAAGGGCCTGGGAAAAGGCTATTATGGGCCGCGGGCCGCTTGAAGACGGCAAACGGCGAATGATGGAGCACATGGTATGGATGGATTCCAATGTCATTCCAAAGGCCTTTTACGCTGAGGCTGTCTGGTTCTGGCCGCCTTCTATGACCGGACGCATTATAGAGCCGCCTAAACCCGGAGAAGAGGACAAACACGGTATACCACCGCATGCGCACACCTTTCCGGAGCTGTTGAGCTATTATGGAACAGATATGAATAACCCGCAGGATCTTGGCTGCGAGGTCGAACTCTGGATAGAGGATGAGAAGTATGTGTTTGATAAATCCTTTGTAGTGTATATTCCGGAGAATGTGGTCCATTGTCCGCTAAAGATGCATAACATGACCATGCCCCTTTTCCATTTTACCATGGGACCGGGCGAAAACTACCTGTAACAGCCAGGCATTCAGGCAATCCCTGAAGCAGCGAAAAAAAGAGAGATAAGATATGACAGAACAGAAATACAGAAAATATTTCATATTTGATGACAAAAAAGACCTGAAACTGCCTTCATACAGGTTGTCCACTGATTCCGGCCTGATTAAAAGGATTACTCACGTGGATGAAGATACGGTGAAGGGCGCGACCTTTTATAATGAAATGATGTGGATTCTTCCCGGATTCGGTGAAAACTACACGAATGACAATCCGAATTTTAAGGAGGAGCACGCCCATGAATTCGGCGAACTCATGTGCTTTTATGGCCTTAATTATGATGATATCATGGATCTGGGCGCGGAAATAGAGTTCACCATAGATGGTGAAACGCATGTGATCACGGAGAGTTTTACGGCCTTTATCCCTGCCGGTGTAAAACATGGGCCTCTGACAATCAGGAATGTGAAAAGGCCCATTGCACATATGATTGCTTGTGATACGGGGAAGTACGAGTAGTTTTGCGCAAATATGTGACCGAATATCGACCTGCTTTACCTGATATTCGGTCATTCTATTGATGCCGGTTTACGGTTTAGGGTTCAGGGTGTAAGGCTGCTTATGAAATCGATCGATTTCTCCTTATGGGCTGTCCTTGTTTCACCATGGTTCCGGTTTGTCGCGACTATGGATGAGCTATT
>CAZJOB010000017.1:0-8998 GCA_964547435.1 uncultured Desulfatiglans sp.
GGAAAAAATAAAGGATGAGGTTGAACGCAGAAAGCTCATCGATGCAGAGGTTCAGTCGAAGATTTTAATCAGGGATGAAGAAATAGAGGAATATTACAACAGCCACAGAGAGGAATATCTGAGGCAGAGTGAAGTGGAGATTTCCGGTATCTTTTTGTTCAGACAAAACCCCAATGATCAGTCCGAGGAGGAAAGACTGATTGAAAAAGGGAACAGTATACTAAAAAGATTGAACAACGGCGAGGCATTTGAGGATCTGGCCCGGGAGTTTTCCCAGGGTCCGGGGGCGAATGAAGGTGGAAATCTGGGTAGATTTAAAGAGTCTCAGATCGATGCTGATCTCTCAAAAGTTATAGAAAACCTGGCTGAAGGCGAGGTAAGCGGTTTGATTAAAAGGGACAATGGCCTGCAGATTGTCAAGCTGGTAAAACGGACAGAGGCTGGTCTTGTCGCTCTGGAAGAGGTAAAAGAAAGTATTTTTGAGACTTTATACAATGAAGAAGTCAATAAGCGCTATACTGTCTGGCTTAATGAATTGAGAAGCAACTCCTACATCAAGAAGATTTTTTGATCTTTAAACACAGGGCGTAAAATGGAATCTCAAAAAGAAACAGGCCTGGGAAATCTTTTAAAGACTGAGAGAGAAAACAAGGGATTCAGCCTGGAGAGAGTCGCCGGTATAACAAGGCTTAGAGTGCATTTCATTGAGGCACTGGAAAATGAAGATTGGGAGAAATTGCCGGCCCGTGCGTTTATCAAGGGTTTTATCCGGTCATATGCCCGGGCAATCGGTCTTGATGCTGAAGAAGCTGTAAGGGTATTTAACAATGCCGGCCCGGCAGAGGAAATTCTGCCAAAACCGCTGGGCGGGGTAAAGAAAAAGAAGAAAAAATTAAAATACATTGTCCCGCTTATTGTATTAATTATTGTTTTGGGCCTATTGTTCATTTTGCTTCCGAAAACAGAGATGCTTAAAAAAGACCTGTTTCTCCCGGTAGAGACTCAGGAGGAAAAGGAGGTCTCTTTACCTGATCAGGATGCTGAAAAAGAGATCGGGGTTCAAGCGCCTGAGTTATTACCCATGGAAGAGACTCTGCAACAGCAGGAAGTTGAATCTGTAATCGTGAATGAGGAAATAACTGTTGAAAATGATATTATACCGGCTGTTGTGGGAGTTGAAAGTGCAGTGTCTTCCGGTCAGCCTGATTCTGTTGAGGCCGTTGCCCCTGACACTAAAAAATTTACGTTGACCGGCATTGTAAATATGACAACTTATGTCAGGATATATATTGATGACAATACGCCGCGTGAATATATGTTCCGGCCGGGAAGCAGACCCCAATGGACCGCTGAAAAGGGGTTTGACATCATTGTGGGAAATGCCGCAGGGATAGAATTTGATTTTAACGGCGAGAAGATTACTGATATAGGCGAATTCGGCAAGGTAAAAAGATTGAATTTCCCTGAAAATTTCAAATCTGAATTATATGAGAATTAAATTGGGTGATATTTTAGAAATATTCAAACAAAGGGGTTTCATGGAGCAGGTTACAGATGAGGACCTTCTTCGTGAGGATTTAAAAAAACCAATAACATGCTACATAGGTTTTGATCCGACTGCAAAAAGTCTTCATGTCGGGAGCCTGCTTCCAATCATGTCTCTGGCTCATATGCAGAGAGAGGGGCACAGGCCAATTGCTGTTGTCGGCGGAGGCACTACACTTGTTGGCGATCCGAGTGGAAAAACAGAGATTCGCCCGATTATGACAAGAGAGGAGATTGACAGCAACTCCGAAGGAATCAGGGAGCAGCTCTCCAGATTCCTGGATTTCAGTGATGGCAAGGCATTGATGGTTAATAATGCCGATTGGCTGGTTGAGCTTAATTATATTGATTTTTTAAGAGATATCGGACGTCATTTCAGTGTCAACAGGATGCTTACCGCCGAAAGCTACAAGGCCAGAATGAAGTCGGGCCTCAGCTTTATAGAATTTAATTACATGCTCCTTCAGTCATATGACTTCTTGCATCTTTTCAGACATTATGACTGCCGCCTGCAGATGGGCGGCAGTGATCAATGGGGGAATATCATAGCCGGAGCCGATCTGATAAGACGCCTTGAAAGAGAGACTGTACACGGACTGACGTTTCCTCTCATTACCACCGCGTCCGGAATCAAAATGGGAAAAACTCACAAGGGCGCGATATGGTTGGATTCTGAAATGACTTCGCCATATGACTATTATCAGTACTGGATCAACCAGGAAGACAGTGATGTGGAAAGGTTTCTTGCCCTGTTCACCTTTCTTCCAATAGATGAGGTTAAAAGACTCGGGGCCCTGAAGGATGCTGATATAAGATGTGCAAAGGAAATCCTCGCTTTTGAGGCAACGAGTTTATGCCATGGTAAAGAAGAGGCGGAAAAGGCCAGAAGCGCGGCAAAAGAGCTGTTCGGGGAGAATGAACCCGGATCTTCAGATTCCATTCCCATGTTTCATGTGAACCTGAATGAGTTAAGCGAAGGAATGCCGGCTTATCTCCTGTTTGAAAGATCCGGGCTGTGCAAAACGAGATCAGATGCACGTCGACTTATTTCACAAGGCGGGGGATATATTAACGGCAAAAAAGTTGAGGCTTTTGATCAGATAGTTGATCAGAATGATCTGGAGAATGATTCAATTTTGATCAGGGCAGGGAAAAAGAAGTATATGAAAGTAGCGGTTCTTTAGCCTTTCAGAAATAACCTGCATATTGGCCTCTTATGGAGTGCATAGACAGATGGTTCAGGATAAAGCCGAAAATACTGAAGAAAATAATGTTGATTACAGCCTTATAGTTCCTAATGAGGAGAGGGCGCTTGTACCATATGATCCTCTTCAATTATATCTGTATGAAATAAAAAAATATAAGCTGCTGACAAAAGAAGAGGAGACAGAACTTGCGATAAGGGTAAGGGAGCAGAATGATCAGGAAGCCGCCTACAGGCTCGTAACATCAAATTTGCGGCTGGTGGTTAAAATAGCCATGGACTTTCACAGGTACTGGACAAAGAGTCTTCTTGATTTAATACAGGAAGGGAATATAGGCCTCATTCAGGCGGTTCAGAAATTTGATCCCTATCGCGGCATCAAGTTCTCATATTACTCGTCCTACTGGATCAAGGCATATATGTGGTCCTTTATCATGAAGAACTGGAAGCTGGTAAAAATCGGCACTACTCAGACACAGCGCAAACTGTTTTATAATCTCGCAAAAGAGCGTGATAAACTGATAGCAGATGGTTTTCTGCCTGAAACCAAGTTGCTTGCCGAGAGGCTGAATGTAAGAGAAGAGGATATTGAAGATATGACTCAGCGGCTTGGCGGGGGCGATGTATCTCTGAATGCCCCGGTAGGCGACGGAGGAAAAGATGAATACAGCTCATTTATCCCCGATGGCGCAATGGATGCGGATGAGAGGCTATCGGAAAAGGAAAGCAGGTCTCTTCTTCTGGAAAAACTGGATGAATACAGGGCGAAACTCAAGGAAAAGGAGCTGGATATATTTGATAACAGGATAATGTCCGAAACCCCCTTGACCCTTCAAGAACTGGGAGACAAGTACAATATTTCCAGGGAGAGGGTGCGACAGATACAGACCAGAATAGTGAATAATATTAGAAAATGGCTCATTGAGGAAATACCAAACTTTGAAGAAGAGTATTCAGATTTTTTAAAATAGATAGAAATATATATAATGATAACACGATTGATTTTTTTTCATAAAAAAATGTTGATGCCTCACAGTAAAATTCGACTGTTTTTAATGATGATTATAACATGGGCATTTGTCTGTGCGGGGGTTGCTTCAGATCGTCCGGGTCTTTATATAATAACTTCCCTTACTGAGGCTTCAGAGATAGACGCGCCCGATAAAATAGAAGATATTGCCGATTCCGAAGAGAAGGAGGTCTCGAATCTCGGGCAGGCTGACTATTTTAACTACATAATGGCGTCTATTGAGAATAACAGGGGTGACTACAGGGCCGCGGAAGAATATCTTGCCAGGGTTTTGGAAATTGATCCTGAATCTGTTCTGTTAAATAAGAAGATGGCCTTAATCCTGAGAAATTCCAGGAAACCCGCCGAGGCCATAGAATACGCGAAAAAGAGCCTTGAAATTGATCCTGATGATATCGGAACTAAACTCATTCTGGCGGAACTTTATTCTTTAACCGGAGACTGGGATTCTGCAAGGCTTCAATATGAAAATATACTTGCAAAGGAACCTGAAAATCAGCAGATAAGGATGATTTATGCGGCTATGCTTATCAGTCAGGGGATCTACGATCAGGCCATGTCGCAGCTCGATGAATTGATAAAACAGGATTCCGAACTTATTATAGCCTATTATTACAGAGGAAGGATATACCTGGAACTAAGAAAATATGATGAATCGGAAAAGGAATATCTCAGGGTGCTTGAGATTGATGAAAGAATGGAACCGGCGTTATTTGATCTGGCCGGTCTCTATTTTATTAAGGAAGAGTACAACAAGTCTGCTGAGTTTTATGAGAAATTGCTGGCCATGTATCCCGGGAACATAATTGCCAGGGAGAGGCTTATGGATATTTACAGCATCCTGGAGAAAAAAGATAATCTGGATGCAATGATGGAGGACATAAAAAATCAATATAAGCCCGGCGACCCCAATAGGCAGTCCGTTGGTCTCTATTACCTTCGCAATGACAGGATAGAGGAATCTATTGCCGAGCTTGATTTGATAGTTTCAGCCTGGCCGGGGGACTATAAATCCAGGTATTACCTTGCCATGGCCTATGAAAGGGCCGGACAGAGCGAATCGGCCCTGCATCATTTCAGATTGATAGGTGAAAAAACGGAATTATATAACGCGGCCCAGATTCATATAGCCTATATTCTTGATGAGTTGGGAAGACATGATGAGGCGATCGATACAGTAAGCAGGGCAATTGAAACAAACAGGTATAATACAGATCTTTATATGATACTCTCCAATGTTTATGAATCAAAAAAGGAGTATCAAAAGGCGATAGATATCATCTCAAGGGGCATTGAATATAACGGGGACAATATTGATCTGCTTTACCGGCTTGGGCTTATTCTTGACAGAACAGGGGATAAGGACGGCTCAATAGCACAGATGAAAAAGGTGCTTGAAATCGATCCTGATCATGCGGACTCCCTGAATTTTATAGGCTATACATATGCTGAAAAGGGGATGCATCTTGATGAAGCCCTGGATCTGATACAAAAGGCCCTGGCGATAAAGCCCGAAAGCGGTTATATCATTGACAGCCTGGGCTGGGTATATTTTCAGAAGGGCCTCTATGACAAGGCCCTGGACTCTCTCAAAAAGGCGTTTTCTCTCATATCGGATGATTCGACAATAGCGGAACATCTGGGTGATGTTTACCTTAAAAAGAATGAATACAGCATGTCCATTGAAATGTATGAGAGGGCCCTTGCCCTTGGTCATCAGCAGGCCGATAAGATCCTTGATAAAATAGAAAAAGTAAAAAAGCTGATGGAATAGGATTTCTATGTCAGGCAGCCTTTGCTCCCTCCCTTTGAAAATTTATGCAATAATTCATCACGTCCTGTTGCATAAATGCCCCGGCAGGGGATTAAGATGGCTGGTCGTTATCATTTTTATTGCCGCCTTAACGGGCTGTTTTAAACTTCAAAGACCTTTTATACCCCAACCTTCGGACCTTGTAAGTATTGAAAACCTGTTTTCAATGATGCGCAACCAGGACCAATCGGTCTCCTCTTTTTCAGCCACAGGGACTGTTCATATGGAAGGGTGGATATGGGGTTCAAGCGCTGAGATTTTGTTGGCCGGGACAAAGGAACCTTTCAGATTGAAAATAGAGATCACCCATTCATGGGGAAAGCCTGTTATTCATGTACTTATCAGGGATGACCGGCTTGAAATTCTGGATTTTAAAGAAAAGAAATTATACACAGGTGAATTTTCTTCAGGGAGTCTTTCCAGGTTTCTTCCTGCCGGAGATTATGACAGGGACGCGATATGGTCAATATTAAGGGGGTTTCCGGAACTGCTTCCTTTTCATGACATTCAAACGCCGGAAGCTTCCAGAGTAAACCTTCTGGACCGGCATGGGGATGTTATTGAGGAGATCGATTATTACCCTGAAAGGTCGGTTTTAAGGTTCGTGTCCTTCCCGGGGCAATCACAGAATATATCCTTTTCCGGTTTTTCGGAGTCAAACGGCACTCACTATGCGGCTGAGGTAAAACTGGAGGATGTTCGCGAAGGGAAGCGGTTAACGCTCAGAAAAAAGCGGATGGCCTTTAATCGCGATCTTCCCGATCAGCTTTTTTTGATTGAAAAGCCATCAGCCTTTGAAACAGTGCTCCTTGATGAATAATCATCCGCCTATACTGGACATAAGACGAGTACAGTTTCTCTGCCCAAATGTGTTCAGGTTATGTCTTTCAGGTTTTTCCCTGATAGATCTGTCCAGCAGTCCAAGAAGGACGTCATCTCCTTCGCCGTTCCTCAGTGGCGTTAGTATATCGATCTCATTATCCGAAAAAAGGCAGCTCCTCAGATGACCGTCAGCGGTCAGTCTCAACCGGTTGCATATGTCGCAGAAGTGATTGCTGAGGGCGCCTATGAGCCCTATTCTGCCTTTGGCGCCTTCAAGCATATAGTTTTGGGCAGGTCCGTCGAGGCCGTTTTTCCTCTCAATGGGTTTAAGTCTGCCTATAGTCTCTATATGTTTATAGATATCAAGAATTGAAATAAATTTATCGGAATTCCATGTGTTGCCGTCACCTATAGGCATATGTTCGATAAATCTTATGTGATAGGGTTTATCAAGCGTGAGTCTGGCAAAATCCAGGATTTCGTCATCATTTACTCCTCTGATGGCGACAATATTTATCTTGATCGGGTCAAAACCCTGAGCCTCAGCCTCCTGTATTCCCTCCCACACCCTGTCAAACATATCACGACCGGTAATGGAGAAATATCTCTCCGGTTTTAATGAATCAAGACTTATGTTTATACGATGAACCCCGGACTTTTTTATCTCAGCGGCATATTCTTTGAGGAGCACCCCGTTGGTTGTAAGTGATATCTCCTTAAGGCCGTCTATCCGGTTCAGTTCCTTCAAAAAATCCACAAAACCTTTTCGAACCAGGGGTTCCCCGCCAGTCAGCCTTATTTTCTCGATTCCCCTTTGAACAGCAAGCCTTACTATATGAAGCATCTCTTCATATCTGAGGATGTCATCATGAGGAAGGAACTCGATTCCTTCTTTAGGCATACAATATATACATCTCAGGTTACATCTATCTGTAATAGAGAGACGCAGATAATTTATTCTGCGGTTATTTTTATCGGTAAATACATTATTCATTTGGTGATCCTTAAAAGCTATTGGTTAAAAATTAATGGTTTATCCTGTCAGGGAGTGTTAGAACAATGCCTTCTGCCTGTCATCATGGGCGGGAGATGCGGGTGGTTCATTTACCGCGAGTCCTGTTCTTTCCTTGAGTAGATAACGTTCAAACATTCTATTAAAATCGGTCCATGTCCCTTCCTTCCTGTCCCTTTCCATGAACCGGGCAATCCCGTTCATCTTGGCATCCAGGTCATCCGCCATATGGAGTACAAAGGCTTCCAGAAATTTGGGTCTTTTAGGCGAGCCGAAATCGTATTCACCGTGATGGCTGAGGATGAGGTGCTTCAAGAGCATGGCGGTTTCCCTGGGGAAATTTCTAAAAGACAGAAGCTTTTCTTCCAGCATTGACACCCCGATCACAAGGTGCCCAAGTAGACGACCCTCATCAGAATAGTCAATGCTTCGTGTATAGGTAAATTCCCTTATTTTCCCTATATCGTGCAGAAAGGCGCCCGCTATCAGCAGGTCGCGGTCCAGCTCCGGGTAATAATCCACGATATATTCTGTGAGGCGGCAAACGGAAAGGGTATGTTCAAGAAGGCCGCCGATATAACCGTGGTGAAAATTCTTGGCAGCAGGGGCCTTTTGAAACTGATTTGTAAAAGACCTGTCTCTTAGAAAGGCGTTGATAAGATCTTTCAGGTCCGTGTTCTTTATCTTTTTTATTATCTTTTTCAAATCCTCCATCATCCCGTTTATGTCCTGAGATGTGGATTCCTGAAAAATGGCCGGATCAGTATTTTCAGAGATATTCAGGTTCGAAAGCGTCAACTGCACCTGATTTCTGTATGATCCGGCCTGGCCTTCAATCTCTATTATATCACCCTCCTTAAAGCGGGATGACAATTCATCGGCGTTTTCCCAAACCCTTGCCTCCATATCTCCGCTGCTGTCTGCAAGAATAAGGCTTAAAAACGAAGCGCCGTTCTTCGTCTGACCGATCCTTTTTTGCTTTACTAGATAGGGGCCTTTAACCCGGTCATCCTCTTTAATATCCTTTATCCACTGGTGTTCCATGTTTTCTCCCGGCCCAGGTCCTGACATATTAATCATCAAAGTTGCCTTTCGGACCCTTATCGGCATTCATGCTCAACGCCCGTTCCAAAATCTTTTTTCTGGTCCATTCCGCCGGATCATCAATCCTTTCGGCCTTTGGCCCGGGTGAGTATGATCCTGCCTTTATTATGGCCTCTATTGCAAGAGGGGCCGTGTCACGGGCATTAAAGACATTGCACAGCATGTTGTAGACAAAATCGTTAACTGCCTTTGCCATCCTGTCGCGGTACTCTTTTGACTGACCCATCATCCTGTTTTCAAAGGGCAGATTCAGCTTTTTGTAATTACCGCCCTTAACACCCTTGGATTTCGCATATTCCACCATTTTATTCCACAGGGGGTCTGACACGCCATTTTCGCTGACTTTAATGAACTCGCCATTCTCATCAAGGATGGCGTTTCCATAATCATTAACCTTTACCCCCCAGGAGATCATCTGAAGGGCAGTGGCTACGTTTGCCTTGGTGGTCGAGGTTTCAGCGGCTATTT
>CAZJOB010000017.1:9008-22986 GCA_964547435.1 uncultured Desulfatiglans sp.
ATTTCCCTCAGCCTGTCTGAATTATTGCCTGAAGTGCCGTGCTGGGCCCCGGAGATGTGATATGGAGACAGGGCCTCATGAATTTTCTTTGTCAGACCCACCTGTATACCCTGATCGCTGGCCTCGATGCCGTGAGTTGTGCCGTTATTCAGTGCGATCCAGTCAGGGAAAATACTGTTGGCATTCAATCCCTGAATAAGAAAAAGGGCTTCCTCAACTGTCGAGAGGCCTTCTTTACCCTTTATTTCTCCGACCTCAGTTTCATAACCTGCCCATTTGGGAATATAGGGGTGAAGTTCTATATTGGCCAGCAGGTTCTGATCATCCGGCAGATGGGAGGCGTCAATGGCAATGGAGGTCATTCCAGCGTCGAACATGCTGGGGATCTCGGTCTTTGCGGTTTCAATATCCTTATCACCCTTGATGCCATAATGATCGGCATGTATGGCCACGGGCACGGTAATGGATAATTCATTACATATATCATCAACAAACCGTGAGATATTCCAGAAGTTTATGGCACAGTAAGCGTCCACGCCGCCCTCTGATTTGGCGATCTCAATAATGACTGCCGCGTTCGCGCGCTGTGCCGCCATAAGGGCGCCGCGTATTGCAAAATAGTTTCTTCCGTTTGCGGCTATTGTCATGGCCTTGCCCTTTGACATCAGGGCGCGGTCTATATACTTTCCGCTTACAATAAGGGCCTTTGAGTTTGGAAAGAGTCTTCGAATATTGGGCGGACGGCCTATCTCCAACGCCTTTTCGAAATCATTATTAGCCATTTTGCACCTCCATTATTGTTAAATATTGAAATACCTATTTATCATACAACTTTATTTAGACAACTATATACCTGCTGTCAAGGAGCAAATTGCGGATATTATTCACCTTCGCCAGAATACCCTGCGGCTTGTCGTAGCGAAGCGAAGATCCCGCCGCTTGCGGTGGGGAGCTTCATTTCTTGTTTTCCAATGGCTGCACAGTCATCCATTTTGGAATCCCATATGAAACGATATTCATGCCTAACTGAAAAATACCGCCGGCCAATATATAAAGAGCCAGCGCCGCGGGCTGATTCAACAGGAAACCCGCAAACACAATCGGGCATATATATGTCATCCATTTGGGCATCCGGGTTCCGGTATTTCCTGAAAACCTTGTCCCCAGGGTCATAACGATCCCGGCAGTGAGAGGCAATATATAATATGGATCAGCGGCTCCCAGATCCTGAACCCATAGCCCTAGAGGTTTCCCTGAAAAGATATGCGCTTCGCGGACTATCTTGATTCATTATACACCTCCTGTTTTTTATGAGGTCAACAATATATATAAGAGAAAATTATTAGAAAGCAGGTAAAAAAAGAAGATTGTCGGCTACATCAGCAGAGGATCGTTTCTGTGGCAAAGATATTTTCTTGAACTCATATGCCGGTGTGCGGATGGAATTCGGGCAGGCTTAAGTTCAACTGATTTTCCGGTTAACACGCGGGCAAGACAGGCCAGAAATGTCATAAAGAAAAAGAGGACTATATCACCGGATACAAATCTGCCCCCTCCAAACATCATCAGGGTGCTGAAGAATACCCCCGCGAGCAGGATTAAAACGCTTATGCAAAGGCAGGTTTTGGATTCTGTTTTCATGAGTTATAAAATAAACCCTGATTATCCTGTGTCAAGGTCACTTTTAAAAAGTGTCTACGCGCAAAGATCAATTGTAGCATAGAAATTTGGCCAATCCCTGCTAAAGCAGAGACGAATGACACTTTGATGTCGTATCAGGATTAATAATAATTGTTTGACAAAATCAGCCCTATTTGAGAATTTTAGTCAAAATTGACGCATCTTTCAGCAGTGTTTTTTCCCTTTTTACTCTCTGACCTTTTCATATGGTCGTAGAGGAGCTTACATGTTGAACAGAAAGAACATTATAATCGGCATTGTCTTTCTACTGGCAATCGTAAGTCTTATTGTGTTTATCGGCAGGAAAATGAGCGGGTCACGAAGGCTGTTCTATTCCGGCACTATAGAGGCCAGAGAGTCCAACCTGTCATTTCAGGTGAACGGCACTATTTATAAAATCCTGAAGGACGAAGGCTCGGCAGTGGAAAAAGAAGAGATAATCGCTCAACTGGACCAGTCTCATTTCAGCGCCCTTCTTGAACAGGCAAAGGCCAATTTGAGTGTGGCGATAAATGACCTGAAGCAGCAGGAGATAAACCTGTCTTTAAGCAGAGTAAATCTCCCCGCGGACGTGAAACGGGCAGAAGCAGGCGTTGAAGCGCTTAAGGCCAATCTGAGCGAACTGGAATCCGGTTACCGGACCCAGGATGTTGAAAAGGCCCGGCTGGCGCTTCTTTCCGCTGAAACTGCAATGAAAACGGCACTTAAAGACAGAGAAAGAACAGAGCAGTTGTTTCATCAGAAGATAGCCTCGGAAAAAGAACTGGATGCGGCAGTTCTTAAATATGAGACAGCGCTGAGGATATATGAGCAGTCAAAGGAGAATGTTGATCAGTTTAACGAGGGTTTCAGAAAAGAGACCATAAAGGCCGCTATGGCAAGGCTTCGGGAAGGAGAGGCCATACTTGAACAGGCAAAGGAGAACCTGAAAAAGATCGAAGCAGCGGAAAGCGCGGTCGAAGCAGCCAGGGCCAGGGTAAAGGCGGCTGAATCGGCGCTTGAGATCGCGGAACTGCAGCTCTCATATACCAGTCTTAAAGCGCCGTTCAATGGAATAATTACAAGCCGCAACATTGAACCCGGGGAGTTCGTGAATCCGGGCCGGGAGGTCTTTTCTGTTGCGGATCTGTCCACGGTTGAACTGAAGATTTACATTGATGAAACAGACATGGGTCATATTAAACCCGGCCAGGAGGCAGAGGTAAAGGTCGACACCTTTCCTGATAAGATATTTAAGGGCAGGGTCTCCTTTATTTCCCCCGAAGGCGAATTCACTCCAAAGATTATTCAGACCCACAAAGAAAGAGTAAAACTTGTTTATCTTGTCAAGGTGCTTATACCAAACCCGGACATTGAACTCAAGTCAGGAATGCCGGCGGACGCGGTATTGAGGTATGACGAATGAAAAGGGCGCAGGGTTCAAGGCGCATGGCAAGAGGCGCAGATAAAACACCTCGCATCTTGCTCTCCCTGCGCCGACCGGGACTATTCGCCTTTAATATTTGCCCTGTGCCCTGTGTTATGCGCCTTTTTCATGATACTGAAAATACTGAGGGCGGTTGCATACAGAGATGACCCATTCAGAAACCAATCCCTTTGTCAGAATACAAGATGTTTCCATGTCTTACGGCAACATCAAGGCAGTTGACAGCGTGACACTTGATGTTGAGAGGGGGACCATATTCGGTCTCGTGGGATCTGACGGCGCGGGCAAGTCAACACTCCTTCGCATGGTCGCTGGCATGATTCGTCCCGGTTCGGGTAAAATTATCATAGAGGGGCTTGACACGGTCAGGGACAGATCAGAAATAAAACACCTGATAGGCTATATGCCTCAGCGTTTCGGCCTGTACAGGGATCTGACTGTGATCGAAAATCTTTATTTTTTTATGGATGTGTTCAAGGTTTTCGGTGATGAGAGAAAGAGAAGGACAGAAAGATATCTCGGGTTTTCAAACCTGCTGCCATTTACTGACAGGCTCGCGGGTGATCTTTCAGGCGGAATGAAGCAGAAACTCGGGCTCGCCTGTGTTCTTTCCCATGAGCCGGCATTACTGATACTTGATGAACCCACTAACGGGGTTGACCCTGTTTCGCGCGGTGAGTTCTGGGACATACTCTTTGCGATGAAGAAGGATGGAATGACAATAATCATTTCAACCGCCTATCTGAATGAAGGTGAGAAGTGTGATCGCCTGGCCCTTATGCATAAATCCAGGATCATGGCATCATCCGATCCCTCAACCTTAATGTCGGGTTTCAACAGCCTTGAGGATGCGGTAATTAACAGTATCAATGAGATGGATGCGGAGCTTGTACATGACAGATTCGGACTATGATATTGTTTATGTAAAAGATTTAAAGAAGGTCTTTGGGAGTTTTACGGCTGTTGACGGGATATCCTTTTCTGTAAAAAGGGGAGAAATATTCGGTTTTCTCGGAGCAAATGGGGCAGGCAAGTCCACAACAATACGAATGCTGTGCGGTATCATCACCCCAACGTCAGGGGAAGGAAAGGTCGCGGGATACGATATCTTCACTGAGACTGAAAAGGTCAAGCTCTCCATAGGGTACATGTCCCAGAGGTTCTCTCTTTATGAAGACATGACACCATTTGAGAATATACGCTTTTATCTCGGGATCTACGATGTTCCGGAAGAGGAATGGCCAGAAAGGATTGAATGGGTTCTCGGAATGGCCCGTCTTGAGGACGTAAGGGACCGCATTACAAAAAACCTGCCCACGGGATGGCGACAGAGACTTGCCCTGGGATGCGCCCTGATACACAGGCCGGAAATCCTGTTTCTGGATGAGCCAACATCAGGGGTTGATCCCATAACAAGAAGGCATTTCTGGAAATTCATCAACCGCCTTGCGGATGAAGGGATAACGATTTTTGTAACCACCCACTATATGGATGAGGCGCGTAATTGCGGACGCATTGTGATGATAAACAACGGCAGGATTGTGGCTTCAGGAAGTCCGGAATCAATAATAAATGATGTTTTGCCGGATAGACCGGAAGCAGACCTGAATGATGTCTTTATTTCTCTCATGAAAAGGCATCCTGTGTTAGAACCTCCCTGACCACCCTCAGCATGCTGTTCATTTCATAGGGTTTGCTGATAAACTCCCTGGCGCCCCATTCTCTGACCTTTTGGGCTGACTCACCTGTGTTGTAACCGCTGGCAATAATAACCTTTGCATCAGGATTCACCTGCAGGATATTTTCCAGCAGTTTTTTCCCGCCAATTCCAGGCATAATAAGATCCGAAATAATCAGTTCTATCTTTTTTCTGTTGTTCTGATAATATTCGAAGGCGCTTTCACAATCATGCGCCGCTATCACATTGTAACCGAATTCAGTGAGCAGTTCTTTCGCTATCTCCCTGTTTACATCATCATCTTCAACAAAAAGGATGGTTTCGTTTTCACCCTTTAAATTGGGTATTTTCTCCTGGTGGGGTATTTTCGAGTTATAACAGTATAATGCGGGGAAATATATCTCAAAGGCGGTTCCTTTTCCGGGTTTACTGGAACAGGTGATATACCCGCCATGACTCTTCACAATTCCATAAACCATCGCAAGCCCCAGTCCGGTCCCTTCACCTTTCTTTTTGGTGGAAAAAAACGGCTCATAGATGTGTTTGAGTGTGTGTTTGTCCATTCCCATGCCGTTATCCGCTATTGTTAAACGTATATATTCCCCGGGTTTTGAACCCGGATGGAGATTACAGAAATCCTTTTTAATAACAACCTGTTCAGTGCTGAACTCCAGAGTTCCGCCTTCTGGCATGGCATCTCTGGCATTGATGCCCAGGTTCATTAGAATCTGTTCAAGCTGTCCTGGATCGGCGTTAATCATCTTAATGTCCTTATTCAGGTGGATTTTTATTTCGATCATTTTGGGGATGGTTCGATTCAGAATCTCACTTACCTGAACAACCTCGTTATTAATATCAACCGGTTCAAATTTGGTTTCCATCTTTCTGCCGAATATCAGCAGTCTCTTTGTGAGATCACTCGCCCGTTGTATTGATTTTTCTATTGTTTCCAGTTTCGAGTAATCCGGATGATCCTTGTCCTTATCCATTAAAAGAATCTCGGCGCAACCGAACATCGCCTGAAGGGTATTGTTGAAATCATGGGCAATGCCTCCCGCCAGTATGCCTATTGCTTCCATCTTTTGCGCCTGCAGGAGCTGTGTCTCAAGTTTTTTCTTTTCACTTATGTCCCTCAGCACATAAAGTATTCCTGCCGGTGTCCTGTCATGATCAGAAAACCGTGAGACACTGAGGCTTACATTGAGCGATTGTCCATCCCTGGTGTATCTCTCGGTTTCAAAACACTGGCAGGTCTTCCCTTTATCAACTACCTCTTTCATTAAAGCCTTATGAATTCTTTTTTCATGTTCAGGAATAAAGGGGATCTCTTTCCCTATGATTTCATTCAGGCTCCATCCAAAAAGGCTTTCAAAGGAGGGGCTTACATATTTGGTAATTCCTTTAAGATCAGCAATGACAATCGCATCGGCAGAGGAATTGATAAGAGAGAGATATACCTCTTCAGCCCTTTTTGTCTCCCGGTACAGATCCCTGTATTTTTTTTCACTTTTCTCAAGGGCCTTTATATTGTTACCCCTATTCCAGTGAGCGCTTATCATTTCCGATATCACCCTGAACGTCTGCACCTCTTCTCCCAGCCATTCTCTTGGGGAAAGAAAATTTTCGAAAGTAATGGCGCCTCTTAGAATCCTTTTGTTTGAAATGATAGGGATAACAAGAAGAGAACGGAATTGTGTCTCTTCTTCTATACCCTTTTCCATGAGGGCTTCGGCAGGCAGGACATTTATATCCGGGATCATTATAATTTCATGGCTTTGCAGTTTCCTGTAAATCCATTGATGGAACTGCGTGGTTTGCTTCCTGATGTCGCCTCTTTTCGAGTATTCAGGACAGATCCATTCATGGGTTGAATTGATTTTTTCCGATTCTTCAGCATATTCAATAATGGATGTTCTGTTTGCAGACGAGGCCTCACCAATAATTAATAATACTTCTTTCATATCTGTAGTGTCAGATGCCAGCAGAATCCTGGAGATTCTGGACACGGCCTCTTCCAGTGCCAGACGGTCCTTCAGCCATTCCTTTGTCAGCGTGCGATCAGAAAGCATTTCAACCTCAGTTAGTCGTTAGCGTTTATGCCGGAGTAAACAAAAGGGTATCGGGGCCTTAATCAAACGACATAAATACTTCAAGGAGTGTGCCAAAGGGCAGGCTTTAACTGATCTGTTTAAGGTAATAGTCCGGGCAGAGAATGCGGATGCCGGTATATCGTGGATAATACAATTTAAAAAATATTTTCAGACCTGTATAAGGCATTTTTATGATCTCCGGATTCACCGGATTTTTCAAAAAATCGAAGGGAAAAAGGCAAAAAACTGTAACATTAATGTTACACAGTGTAAATGTGTAACATGGCAATGTTACAGTTTCATGAAACAATTTTAATAAAATATAGGTTAATTAATATTATTTTCTTTTATTTTTCTGTATAGGGTCTGTCTGCTTATTCCCAATAATTTTGCTGCCTTTGCCTTATTCCATTCAGTCTGTTCGAGGGCCTGAAGTATCTTTTTGTGTCCTTCGGATTCATCCTGCCTGTATTCAGTATAGTCAAGAGGGTTGTAATCCCTTATTTCAGGAGGTATGTGTTTGAGGGTAATAGACTTTCCGTGGCAGAGCACAAACGCATGTTCAATAGCATGTTCCAGTTCTCTTATATTCCCGGGCCATGGATATTGCATAAACGTGTTTATTACTTCATCAGTCACCCCATCAATTTTCTTATCAAAACGTTTATTAAAGGTATCGCGGAAATGTTCTACTATCAGAGGAATATCTTCAGACCTTTCACGAAGAGGCGGAAGGATGACCTCTACGACCTTTAGGCGATAATAAAGGTCTTCTCTGAATTCACCGGACTGGACTTTCTTTTTCAGGGGCTGGTTGGTGCTTGTTATAATGCGTACGTCAGCTTTTATGGAATTTGAATCCCCTACGCGTTCAAATTCTTTTTCCTGAAGGACCCGTAGAAGTTTCAATTGTATTGTATGAGATATATCTCCGATCTCATCCAGGAATATGGTGCCCTTGTCAGCGGCCTGAAAACGGCCCACTTTATTCTTCAATGCGCCTGTAAATGCCCCTTTTACGTGCCCAAAAAGTTCGCTTTCAAGCAGATTCTCCGAAAGGGCGGAACAGTTTACTGTTATCATGGTTTTAAATGCTCGCGGGCCGCTGTAATGCAGTGCCTTGGCTACAAGCTCCTTTCCCGTTCCACTCTCACCTGTTATCAAAACAGTAGTATCGGTGCAGGCGAGGTCTTCCAGCAGCCTGTATATCTTCTGCATTTTTTTGCTTTTTCCGATGATATTATGGAATTGATATCTCTCTCTTAGTTCACTCTCCAAATCATTTAACCGGGTTACATCCCTGAGGACAAGAACGGCGCCTATAGAGTTATAATCGTGATTAAACAGGGGAGAGCTTGTGACCACGGCAACCTGATGAGGAAAATCAGTTCGTCCGCACTCAATGCGGGATTCACGAATAGTTGTCTGGCTTTCGAGTGTCTCTCTGAGGATATTCCTGCATGAGTTGTTGCACTGGCAGGATGTGTGAGGAAAAGGTCTACCGATGATCTCTTTGGGCTCCAGTCCGCATATCCTTTCAACTGCTTCGTTTGCCTCTATCACATTCATATCTCTGTCAAAGGTTATGATGCCGTCATTCACGCTCCTGAATATCGCTTCGAGGTGATTGCGTATCTTCTGATTTTCCTCTTCCACCTTTTTTTTTATATCTATAAGGGCCTTATGATTAAGCGCGAGTTTGGTAACGCGAAGCAGAGATTCCTTATGGATGGGTTTAAGGAGATAGTCAAAGGCGCCAAGCCGAACCGCTTCAGCGGTAGTGTTAATACTTGGCCTGCCTGTCATCATGATTACGGGACAGCTAAGACCAAGCGCCTTGACTTTGCTCAGTATTTCTATGCCTGTGCGTTCTTTTAACACAAGATCGGCGAATATCAGATCAAGGGGTTCGCTGGAAATTATTTTCAGGGCTGAATCATAATCCTTTGACGTCAAAACATCGTGGCCCTCTTTGGTAAGAAAGGCATTGAATGTGAATCTGATATTTTCTTCATCATCAATAACTAGTACCCGGGCGCTCATTTTTCTCCGCATCCAATGGTTAGATTATTTTATAGGCATTTAACATATCAAATGGATAAAGTAAAAGAAATTTGCCGCGCAAAAAATATAGGGAGGGCAAGTGCCCTCTGACCACCATCCTCAGGATTTTCTTCTTGCTTTTTCAACCCATTAGCCCTATTAATAACCAATCATGTCAATACAGGCAAAACGAACTGCCTTTTTAAATAATTAAGTCCAATTTAATATGAAACTATGGGTCGTTTGGGAAAGGAGCAGGATGATTCTTTTACACGGGTTCATTAAAAAAGATCAAAAAACTCCCAAAAAAG
The DNA here is from genome assembly GCA_964547435.1 of uncultured Desulfatiglans sp. Lineage (GTDB taxonomy): Bacteria > Desulfobacterota > DSM-4660 > Desulfatiglandales > HGW-15 > CAZJOB01. The sequence continues at coordinate 18,237 of CAZJOB010000017.1, forward strand.
ATCTTGAATTAGCCTTAAAGAGGAATGCAAACGTAAAAGGTGGTGAATGAAAAAGAATATAGGAAACGATTTCGACAATTTTTTGAAGGAAGAAGATATATTTGAGGAAATTCAGGAAGCAGCTATAAAAAGAGTCCTTGCCTACCAGATAGAAGAGGCGATGAAGGAGCAAAAGATTACATAGACGGATATGGCTAAAAAGATGAATACCAGCCTCCTAGGCATCAACTCAATGTTTTAATCACTACTTTTCACATCATCAAAAGGAGAGCAAAATGTTTGGATTCAAATTTATCAAGATGCAACCGACTGATTATGTAATTCAATATCGCAAGGGTAAAATTGTCAGAGAGGGAACCGGATTATCATTCTTTTATTTTTCTCCTTTTTCTTCACTGTTATGTATTCCTGTCGGGAGCATCGAGGCTCCCTTCATCTTTAAAGAGGTAACATCGGACTTTCAGGAAGTGACAATACAAGGCCAGATAATCTACAAGGTATCCGAACCCATGAAGCTTTCAAAACTGATGAATTTTACTCTCGCGCCGAACGGCAAGGAATATACTTCCGAAGATCCTGAGAAACTGCCCCACAGACTTATAAATCATGCCCAGGTGCTGACCCGCAATACCTTGAAGTCGATGACGCTCCGCGACATCCTACGACAGTATGACGGTCTTGTTACCTCATTAAAGGAAGGGTTTAAAAACGCCCTGACAATCACCAGCCTCGGGATCGAAGTCGTTGACCTTTCTATTCTGGCTATAAAACCGACTCCTGAGACATCGCGGGCACTGGAAGCCGAAGCACGGGAACAGATCCTTAAAGAAGCTGATGAAGCCATCTATTCCAGAAGAAATTCCGCTGTTGAGCAGGAAAGGGCTATAAAAGAGAACGAACTGAACACTGAAATCGCAGTGGAGAATAAGAAGCGGCAAATAAGAGAGACACAGATGGAGGCAGAAAAATCAATACAGCAAAAGAAAAGAGAGATCAGTGAAGCTGAAATGGCAGAAAGGATAGCCTTGGAGGAGAAAAATAAGAATCTGGTAGCCCTGACAACAGAGAATGAGAGACAGGAAGCAGACACAAAGGCATACGGTATTTCGGCAATGATGAAGGCGATCTCCGAGACGGACCCAAAAGTACTTCAATCACTTGCCAGTGTCGGTATGGAGCCTTCACAGCTCGTCGCTTTTGCCTTTAAAGAACTGGCGGAAAATGCAAGTAAAATAGGTCAGTTAAATATTTCACCCGAACTGCTTCGGGAGCTGTTTGCGAAAAAGGCGATCAAATAATGGATCGACTTTCTGAAAATAAAATTATCCTAATAACAAGAAAGACCAGACTGGATGATTTAATTTCAAGATTCAACACTGAATCACAAGCAAAATTCTATATTGAACACCTCGGTGCTGATTTTTCTGATTATATTCAGGAAGATAATACATACAAAACCGAAGTAAAATCAGCAAAAAATATTCTCTCACGTCTGGGTCGCATACAGGTGCTGGATCGTTCATATGTACCGAATTTCATTTTTGGCAAACAGGATATAATTGTAGTTATAGGTCAGGATGGTTTGGTAGCTAACGTATTGAAATACCTGGATCAGCAACCGGTTATTGGCGTTAATCCGGATCCGGATAACTATGAAGGTATTTTACTTCCTTTTGCTGTTTCTGAATTATACCAGGTTGTTCAAAAGGTTTTTCAGGAAAAACACCAGATTCGCCAGATAACCATGGCAAAAGCTGATCTAAACACAGAGCAGTCGATATATGGGGTAAATGATATATTTATCGGTCCCAGAACACACACCTCAGCCAGGTATTCAATACAGATCAATAAGAAGGAAGAGTTTCAGTCATCAAGCGGTATAATAGTCTCAACAGGATTGGGATCGAGTGGCTGGCTTCGAAGCATCATCGCGGGTGCGACTGGAATATCTTCTGCAACCACGGGCAAGCAAATTAATGTAATGCAGAAATCAAAATTCACATGGGAATCGGAGTACCTTTATTATTCTGTCCGTGAGCCTTGGCCCAGCAAAACCTCTTCTGCGAATCTGACATTCGGAAGAATAACAAAAAAAAGCCCCCTTAAACTGGTTTCAGCTATGTCAGAAAATGGGGTTGTTTTCAGTGACGGTATCGAGTCCGATTATCTTGAATTCAATTCAGGGACCCTGGCAACGGTAAGTGTGGCAGAAAAAAAGGGGCACCTCGTTGTCTAAAATTATATAATTAAAAATCTATATCAAAATCAAATGGGGGCTTAGCAATTAATCTAAATTTACCGAATAATTACTGTTTCGACTTTCAGAAAAAGGAGCAATGAACATAATTGGGGACGTAACTCAAGATATTATTCCCATTTAAGATATGTCTAAATATCAATATGTTGCCATCGATAGATATATTAAATAATTCCAGTTGCCTTCTTTAAGAGATGAAAAAGAGGGCTGCTTTATATGCAGGTTTTGTCTTTGTTTTTATGGCAAAACAAGAAAATTGACAGTTTCGTAAAAAGATGAATTTTCCTGTTTGTCATTCCGCGACTTGATCGCGGAATCCACTGTTTTTAAGCATTTATGAACTCCCTCTGGAGTTTATCCCGAACTTGGTTCGGGGTGGGAGTGACGGCTTTGTTGACTTTTTACGAGTGCGATAAATTTGGAATCAAAACCATTCAAAAATGTTGAGGATTGATTAAAGTTGGGGAATAGGCTTTAATTAATGCCCGATATTAGAGATATAAGAATGAGTGTGCAGGACAAAAAGGAGATTTTATGATTACCCGTATCCAGGCAAGGCATTACAGATGCCTTCGTTATATTGATCAGAAACTTGAGCCCTTTCAACTCCTGGTAGGCGCAAACGCCACAGGCAAAACGACCTTTCTGGATGTGGTTACTTTTCTCGGCGAGCTTGTCTCTTCCGGAGTGGAACAGGCTGTGAGGAATCGTTCCGCGAATCCGAAGGATCTGACCTGGCAAAGGAAAGGCGAGGGATTTGAACTGGCTATTGAGGTGCAATTTCCGGAACATCTTCGTGAGCATCTTGAGCATCCTGAATTCACTCATGTACGTTATGAAGTAGGTATAGACGTAAATATTGATGGTGAAGGTGTCGGAATTTCTGCTGAGCGGGTGTGGCTTAAGAATGGAGGAAATGAGCCCATTGCACAACGAATGCTGTTTCCTGATAAACTGGTTGAACCAGACACATTGCTGTTGCCCAAAAAAGGCGGACGTTCGCCAGAACCCAAATCATTGGTCGTGAGCAAAGTAATGGGTGGCAATGATAATTATATGGCTGAGACGGTTAGAGGTTATAACCCTTCATGGAAACAATCGCCGAAAAAATCCGCGCTCGGAAACCTGCCCGCGGACGAATCAAGTTTTCCTGTTTCCTCCTGGCTTAAATCATTTCTTGTCCAGGGGATACAGCAATTTGTGCTTAACAGTAAGTTGATCCGAAAAGCAAGTCCTCCCGGCCAGAGCAGTGGATTCAGACCTGACGGTTCAAATCTGCCATGGGTTATTGAAAAGATTGCACATGCAGACAGTTCGAGGATTAAAGATTGGATCAGACATTTGCAAACCGCCTTGCCGGACCTGAAGGATATCCGCACAAAAGAAAGAGAAGATGATAAACATCGTTATTTGGTGTTGGAATATTCAAACGGGCTTGAGATTCCTTCATGGCTTACATCGGATGGAACACTTCGGTTGCTTGCCTTGACGCTGCCGGCTTATCTTATGGAGTTTCAGGGTGTTTATTTAATTGAGGAGCCTGAAAACGGTATTCATCCTAGGGCGGTTGAGACTGCATTCCAGTCGTTATCCTCCATATATGACGCACAGGTGCTTCTTGCTACGCATTCACCCGTCCTGCTAAGCCTGATTAAACCCAAAGATAGAAACAAAGTCCTCTGTTTTACAAAAAGAGACGACGGATCAACAGACATAGTCTCAGGAGACCGTCACCCTAAACTTCGGGAGTGGCAGGGTGAGCCAAATCTGTCCGTTCATTTTGCCGGGGGTGTGTTGGGATGAATGCGGAAAAATACCTGAAAAATCTGATCATCGTTGTGGCTGATAGTGAGATGGAATTTGTGACGCACTCACTTTTAGAACAACGTCATCAGTCCCTGGGCATTCAACCCATTACGTTTGATATAAAAAGGCATATTCATAGAGATGCGGGATGTCTTACTGATTGTCACAATTATCTCCGAGAAGACATTCGTTATTATCATTACAGCATGGTACTTTTTGATAAAGAAGGTTGCGGCAGAGAACAATACAGTTCAACAGAAATTGAGAGAGAAGTAGAAGGCAGGCTCTCTAAAAATGGTTGGAACGACCGTTGTGCTGCAATCGTTATCGATCCTGAGTTAGAGGCATGGGTATGGAGCGATTCCTCCGAAGTGGATAAGGTATTCGGATGGAAGGATCGGACTCCACCTCTACGCGAATGGATCAAGTCAAAAACTCCTTATTGGCCGGCTGAAAACCTAAAACCGGAAAGGCCAAAAGAAGCCCTTCAGTCTGCGATGAAAGCTGTGCGTCAGCCTTTTTCGTCAAGGCTCTTTGCTGACCTGGCTCAAACCGTCAGTTTGGAGCGCTGTATAGATCCTTCTTTCCAAAAATTTAAGAATATTCTGAAAAAATGGTTTTCCAATTGATTGTAATAAAGGGTGTTAAAAAGTATTTTTCTTATCCCGCTTTCACCCTCCGAAAACC
>CAZJOB010000018.1:0-22600 GCA_964547435.1 uncultured Desulfatiglans sp.
AATCCAGTTATTTCAGGCGCTTATAGATTCCCGCCTTCGCGGGAATGACGCCTTGGGTTATTCTCGGACAGCCTCCTAGTTCATCAACTTTTACTGTTATGGAGAATTAAATGATCACTTTAAAGGACAAACTATCTCATCTTACCTATATTCAGGTATGCAAATTACTGGGGCCCGAAGGGAAAAAACTGCTACGCATGGGGGGAAAATACGAGATCAGCATTGATGACCAGGTAACCCTGACCAGTGACACCTTTAAACTGGATCTGGATCATGCTGTTGTAACTATTTGCATGGACCCGATGAAGGATAAGCAACTTAATTTTCAGTGCAGTATCTGCAACCGCGTGTGTGAGCATATCGGCTCCGCGTTTTCTCTTATACTGGAAGAAAAATTATCTCTGGGGCTTTCTGCGCCTCCTCCTGAGAAAATACCGGTTGAGAGCCTGACAGATGAAGAACTGATAGATCAGGAGCTTAACGACAGGATAGAAAGGGCGAATACACAGAAAATGAAGATTCAGTCCTATGACAATTCTGTTTTATGGACCGATTATTCAGTAACAAATTTTACCACCGGCAAGACCTACCGGGTTGCTTTACGCGGATGGGAAAGGGGCGAATCCTATTGTACATGCCCTGACTTCAGAAAAAACACCCTTGGAATCTGCAAGCATATCCTGCGTGTAATCAACAATGTAAAAAAGAAATTCCCAAAAAAAATCAAGGATACCCCTTACAAAATACAAAATATAGCCGTATATCTTTATTATGGCGTCAATCTGGAACTGAGACTTCTCATACCTGATAATCTTGATAAAGATACACAAAAGATCCTTGCTCCCTTTAAGGATAATCCTATAAATGATGTTTCCAAACTTATAAACATAATTCGTGCCCTTGAGTTGTCCGGAAAGGATGTAATCATCTATCCTGATGCCGAAGAATACATCAACGAAATACTTTACCGTGAGCGTGTAAATAATAAAGTCAGCAGCATACGGGCAAACCTGTCAACTCACCCATTAAGAAAAAACCTGCTCAAGACTGAGTTGCTTCCATACCAGTTAGACGGCATTGCCTTTGCCACAGGAAGGGGAAGGGCTGTAATAGCAGATGATATGGGCCTTGGAAAAACTATTCAGGGTATCGGCGTTTCTGAACTGCTTGCCCAGGATGCCGACATAAAAAAGGTGCTGATAATCTGCCCGGCTTCCCTTAAAAGCCAATGGCGGCTGGAGATATCCCGCTTTACCGATCGTGACAGCCAGCTTGTTCTTGGTACGGGCAGGGAGAGAAGCAAACAGTATGACAATGACTGTTTTTTTACGATATGCAATTATGAACAGGTTCTACGGGACATTAATGTCATCAAAAATGTAAAATGGGATCTTATCATTCTTGATGAGGCGCAGAAGATAAAAAACTGGGAAACAAAAACCAGTCAGACAATCAAGGCATTAAAGTCGCCTTTCGCGCTTGTCCTTACCGGGACGCCTCTTGAAAACCGCCTGGATGACCTTTATTCCATTATTGAGTTTATAGATGACAGACGACTGGGGCCGGCCTTCAGGTTTCAAAACCAGTACAGAATAACAAATGAAAAAGGCAAACTGCTTGGATATAAAAACCTTGATCTCCTGCGTGAAAAACTTAAACCTGTGCTTATCCGCAGAACCAGGAATGAAGTATTAAAGGAACTGCCTCCAAGGTCGACAGAGATAAGAAGAATACCTCCCACCGATGAACAGCTCGATGTTCACAACCAGAACAAAAGGATTATCAGTCAGGTTTTGTCTAAAAAGTATATCTCGGAAATGGATCTTCTCAGACTTCAAAAGGCATTGCTGATCTGTCGAATGGCAGCAAACAGCACATTTCTGGTAGATAAGCAACCTCCGGGTCACTCCAGTAAACTAAAAGAGATAGACACACTTCTGGATCAGTTAATGACCGAAGCTGACAGAAAGGTTGTCATGTTCAGCGAATGGACAACCATGCTAAACCTTATTGAGCCCAGGCTTAAAAAAAGGGGCATTGATTTTGTGAGACTGGATGGTTCTGTTCCTCAGAAAAAGAGGCTCGGCCTTGTCAACAGATTTCAGAAAGAACCTGATTGCCGTTTCTTTATAACAACAAACGCCGGTTCAACCGGGTTGAACCTGCAGGCTGCCAATACTGTTATCAATGTTGATCTCCCATGGAACCCCGCGGTGCTTGAGCAGAGAATAGGACGCGCTCATCGAATGGGCCAGAAAAGACCGGTTCAGATATTCCTTCTGGTGACAGAGGGGACACTGGAAGAAAACCTTCTTGGAACACTTTCTTCAAAACAGGCATTGTTTCTTGCGGCGCTTGATCCGACGTCCGAAGAAGATTCGTTAGACCTCTCCGCAGGGATTGATGAGCTCAGAAGGCGTCTTGAAATTCTTATTGGTGAAAAGCCCGATGCTCCATTAGATGAGAGTATGAAGGAAAAAACTGAAAAAGAGGCAAAGGCTTCAGTAGATAAAGAGAAAATCACTGAGGCAGGAGGACAGCTTATAGGGGCGGCCTTCAACTTCTTAGGGACGATGTTTACACAGAAAGAACAAACAGAACAGGTTTCACAACTGACAGAGGCATTTAAGGTGCGCCTTTCGGAATGCATGGAAAGGGATGAAAATGGCAAAATAACTTTAAAAGTCACATTCACCGATGAGTCGATTCTTGAAAATATGGCGAGCGCCCTTGCCGGGATGGTAAACCTGAACGCCTAAATCATCATTATCCCTATTGACCTTTGTGTATTTTTTATTATATTATCTTTCTCACTAACCGGGCCATGACGCCCGGTTATTTTTTTAGGAATATCGAGGTATTAACATTGAATAAACAGCAGAAAAGAGAAGTGGACCGGCGGCGGAATTTTGGGATTATAAGTCACCCCGATGCCGGAAAGACAACATTGACTGAAAAACTGCTCCTTTTCGGAGGGGCTATTCAGCAGGCAGGCGCCGTAAAGGCCAGAAAGGCTGCACGGCACGCCACCAGCGACTGGATGAGCATTGAAAAGGAAAGGGGCATATCAGTAACCGCCTCTGTCATGAAATTCAATTACAGGGATTATGAAATCAACCTGCTTGATACGCCGGGCCACCAGGATTTCTCCGAAGACACATACAGGGTCTTAACCGCCGTGGATAGCGCCATGATGGTGATAGACAATGCAAAGGGAGTGGAATCACAGACCGAAAAACTGATGGAGGTCTGCAGAATGCGCAATACTCCCATCATGACATTTATAAACAAACTGGATCGTGACGGCCTGGAGCCCCTGGAGATTCTGGCCGATATAGAGGAAAAACTCCAGATTGAATGCGTTCCCCTTTCATGGCCTATTGGCATGGGAAAGGGGTTCAAGGGTGTATACAATCTTTATAAAGAAGAACTGCATCTCTTTACTCCGGGACAGGAATCTCGCCCGAAAGACATTATTACCATCAACAATCTTAATGATCCTCAGCTTGACAGGCTGCTCGGCAGTCAGGCCCAAAGGCTGCGTGATGATGTGGAACTGCTCAAGGGCGCTGCAAACGCCTTTGAAATGGACCATTACCTGAATGGAAACCAGACCCCTGTGTTTTACGGCAGCGCCATCAACAATTTCGGTGTAAAGGAATTGCTCGACGCCTTTGTGGAAATGGCGCCTCCCCCCACAATCCGTTCCGCAACAACAAGGGATGTTTCTCCCTATGAAGACAGCTTTTCAGGATTTGTATTCAAGATTCAGGCAAACATGGACCCTGCCCATCGCGATAGAATAGCCTTCATGAGGATCTGTTCGGGAAGGTTTCACAGAGGCCTGAAGGTTATACATCACAGACTGGGAAGGGAGATGGTGATTGCCAACGCGACCATACTTATGGCCCAGGACAGGACCAATGTCGAAGAGGCCTACCCCGGAGATATTATAGGCATTCATAACCACGGCACCATAAAGATTGGCGATACCTTCACGGAAAAGGAGCCTCTGAAGTTTACAGGCATACCCAACTTCGCACCGCAGCATTTCAGGAGAGTAAGACTGAAAAACCCCATGAAATCCAAACAGCTCAACAAAGGACTGATGCATCTTGCTGAAGAAGGCGCTATTCAGGTCTTTAAACTGTTAGGATCCAGCGATTATGTACTTGGCGCGGTAGGAGTGCTCCAGTTCGATGTAACATCGGCAAGGCTAAAGGACGAATACAACGCGGAAACAGATTATGAGGCAACTCCATATGTGACCGCAAGATGGATTGACTGTGAAGATAAAAAACGTCTTGAGAAATTCGAAAGAGAAAACTCCAGACACCTTGCCCTGAACGCCGAAGGATTTCTCACATTTCTTGCCCCGAGTGAATGGCATCTGGAGCGGGCCATGAAAGATTGGCCTGAGATTATATTTCACAAGACTATTGAAATTGACTCATAACTGATAAAAGGGAATAGAATGAACTCTCAATATGTGTTGAAAATTGCTGACGAACTGAGCATTCGGCCACAGCAGGTTGATGCTGTCTCAGGTCTCCTTGACGAAGGCGCAACCGTGCCTTTTATCGCGAGATACAGAAAGGAGGCCACGGGCACGCTTGATGAAGTAATGATAATAAATATCAGGGACAGACTTGAGCAGTTGAAGGAACTTGATAAACGCAGGGAAAGCATCTTGAGTTCTCTTAAAGAGAGGGAGCTTCTGACCGATGAACTTGAGGATAAGATACTCAAGGCAGAAACGATGGCAAAGCTGGAGGATATCTACCTGCCCTTCAGGCCGAAAAGGCGCACCAGGGCTACGATAGCAAAGGAAAAGGGCCTTGAGCCGCTTGCCGATCTTCTCTGGATTCAGGACATGAATACTGATCCCATCAGGGAGGCTGAGGTCTATATAGATGCTGAAAAGGAGGTCAACTCCCTTGATGAGGCGCTTTCAGGGGCAAGGGATATTCTTGCGGAGAGGGTAAATGAAGACCAGGAAGCAAGAGAAAAACTGAGGTCCTTTTTTTCGCAAAAAAGCCTTTTTCACGCGAATATCATCAAGGGCAAAGAGATAGAAGGCATAAAGTACAAGGATTATTTTGACTGGTCGGAACCGGTAACTTCAACACCTTCACACAGGGTGCTTGCCATGAGAAGGGGAGAAAAAGAGGGGTTCCTTTCCATGAGAATTACTCCGCCCGAAGATGATGCGATCAAAATACTTGAAAATCTTTTTGTGAAGGGGGAAAGTCCCGCGGCTCTGCAGGTGCGCGAAGCGGTTCATGACAGCTATAAAAGGCTCCTTTCACTTTCCATGGAGACAGAGATACGTCTGGAGACAAAAAAACAGGCTGATCAAAAGGCTATCGAGGTATTTTCAAAAAACCTGAGAGAACTCCTGCTGGCCCCATTTCTCGGACAGAAACGTGTTATGGGCATTGACCCGGGCATACGAACAGGATGCAAGGTTGTTTGCCTGGATCCGCAGGGCAAGCTTCTTTATTATGAAACCATATTCCCCTCCGGTTCAACAGAGGCCCTGAAAAAAGCGGAGGCAACAGTAAAAAGGGTTTGCGCTGAATATGACATAGAGGCGATTGCCATTGGAAACGGGACAGCGGGAAGAGAGACAGAGACATTTATAAGGGGTCTGGATCTCCCGAAAGGCATCTCCATAGCCCTTGTTAATGAAAGCGGTGCATCAATCTATTCGGCCTCGGAAACTGCCAGAAAGGAATTCCCTGATCTTGATATATCATACAGGGGCGCTGTTTCAATAGGCAGACGGCTGATGGACCCTCTTGCAGAACTGGTCAAGATAGATCCCAAGTCAATAGGAGTGGGACAATATCAGCATGATGTAAATCAGACTGCGCTCAAGGAATGCCTTGATGATGTGGTCATGAGCTGTGTCAACGCGGTCGGGGTTGAGATCAACACCGCCAGCGAGCAGCTTCTTGCCTATGTTTCAGGTCTCGGTCCCCAGCTTGCCAGGAAGATTATTGAATACCGCAATGAAAAAGGGGCGCTTGAAAGCAGGGAAGACCTGAAAAAGGTCCCTCGTCTCGGCCCCAGGGCATTTGAGCAGGCAGCCGGTTTTCTGAGGATAAGAAACGGCGCCAATCCCCTGGACGCGAGCGCGGTTCATCCGGAGTCCTATCACATTGTCGAGGCAATGGCATCAAATGCGGGCTGTTCAATTGAAGACCTGATAAGGGACGAAAATTTAAGAAAACAGATTGATCTTTCAGATTATATAACCGAAAATATTGGTCTGCCCACGCTTAATGACATCATGCAGGAACTGGCCAAACCCGGACGAGATCCCCGTAGGCGTTTTGAGGAAGTGAAATTCGCCGATGGAGTGGAAAAAATAGAAGATGTGAAACCGGGAATGAGATTACAGGGGGTGGTAACGAACGTGACTGCGTTTGGAGCATTTGTGGATATTGGAGTGCATCAGGACGGGCTTGTGCACATAAGCCAGCTTTCCGATCATTATATACAGGATGTCGATAAGGTGGTGAAGGTCAATCAGAGGGTCATGGTAACAGTAATGGAAGTGGATTTTGAAAGGAAGCGGATATCGCTTTCAATGAAAAAAGACCCGTCCGCGGTAAAGGAAACCGTAAAGGAAAAGAGGGAGAAACAGCCACAGAAACCAGGACCCGGTGCACCGAGAGTAAAACGAAAACCTGAACCCTTTAATAATCCGTTTTTAAAGATGCGTTAAAAAAGAAAATGGAGGACTCGGAATGAAAAAGACAATTGCATTGAAAATTATCAACCCCATTATAGCAGTTCTGATTCTAAATCAGGTGTGCACAGGCGTTTTCAGCCGGTTTATTCATTACAAGGTATTCGGAATAATCCATGAAGGAGGCGGCATTATTCTATTTTTGGGTGTGCTTATTCACCTGATCCTCAACTGGAACTGGGTAAAGACATCATATTTCAAATAAAGTCTGATAATAAACGGAGATTATAATGAAAGCAAAGAAGACGAGTGAATCCCTTACAGTAAAGACTGCGATAATCCTGCCTCCTGACACCAACAACAGGGGAACAATATTTGGCGGAAAGGTCATGTCCTATATCGATGAGATGGCGGCGCTTTCCGCCATTCGACATTCCAGAATGGGTGTTGTAACCGCTTCAACCGATTCGGTGGATTTTCTTCACCCATTAAGAACAGACCAGGCTATATGTCTTGAGTCCTTTGTCACATGGACTCATAAGACATCGATGGAGGTCTTTGTAAAGGTGGTGGGAGAGAATCTTCACACAGGGGACCGGGTTGTGTGCGCGACCGCCTTTCTGACCTTTGTGGCGATGGATGAGGATGGCAATCCCCATCCCGTGCCCCCGGTGATACCCGAGACAGATACTGAAAAAAGACTCTTCGACACGGCGCCGGAAAGGGCAAGACTTAGGAAGGAAAGAAGGATGAAATCAAAGAAATTCGCTCAGGAGTTCGATCTGTCAAAACCCTGGGAGAGAAGCCGAACGTGTGATATCTAATGCTCCACCCGTTGATCCACTTCACGAAAACGCTCGGCCAGGGCCTTTATAAAAGGACTGAGCCATGACCCCGGTTCCAGTTCCTCTTTAAAGTAGCGGCTTTTCACTACAGCGACCGTGACATTGTCCACTGCTTCAACCCCAGCGGAACGGGGTTTGTCTGTCAATATGGCAGTCTCTCCGAACACATCTCCAATGCCCATAATGCGTATCTCAACCTTTTCCCCGTCTATTGTCTTGAAAGCGCGGCATTTTCCGGCCCTGATGATATATGCCTCATCTCCGGTATCCCCCTCGCGTACTATCATTTCACCGGGCTTGTAGGTCCTTCCCGGAAAGCGGTCACTCCCCTCCAGAAATCCTTCCAGGTCCGCCTCAAGCTCTTCGACTGACTGATACCTGTCATCGGGACTCTTGCTCAGGGCCTTCATTGTGATCCTTATAAGGCCTAATGGCATTGGAAAATCAACTACCTCGCCGGGAGGCGGGATTTCGCAATTTCTCGTATTAATAACCATTTCCCGAATGGAATTACCGGGTATCGGGCGTTTTCCTGTAAGTATCTCATAGAGAATAGCGCCAAGAGAAAAGATATCGCTTCGCTCATCAATCGCGTTAAGATTGCCGTGGGCCTGTTCCGGTGACATATAGCCGGGGGTTCCCAGGATATTTCCCTGCTCTTCTTCACGTATGCTGTACCTTTTACGCCTTTTCAGCCCGGGAATCTTCATGTCGGAGATGCCGGCGCTCTCTTCGTCTTTGATGCGCGCAATGCCCCAGTCCATAAGATAAACCTGCCCGTAATTTCCAACCATGATATTATCCGGTTTCAGATCGCGATGCAGCACGCCCTTGCTGTGGGCGTATGAAACAGCGTCACAAACCTTCAGCATAATTCGGATCAGTCGAAACATCTCCTTATCGGTCCTTGAGGCGATATCCTTTTCATTGATCAGTTCATGAAGCGCCCTGCCTTCAACCTTCTTCATGGTGAAGAAAAGACGCTTTTTCTTGTCCAGCCCGAGTTCGTATATCGGCACTATATTGGGATGATCGAGCTGGGCTGTAATCTGTGCCTCAACCACCATCCGGCTGAGCTCATATTCATCTTTCTTGCTGTCATCCCGCACTATCTTCATAACCACAGTGCGCATCAGATTTATGTCAAACGCCTCATAGAGAAGGGACATTCCTCCCTCCTCGAACAGCTTTCCCGCAACCAGCCGCCTGTCAGTCCTGTTTTCGGGTTTTCCTGGGTCTATATAGACCGGGCCGTCGGACATAGATCCCTCCATTTTTTAATTATCATAATGAATATTAAAAATAGAATGTGTGAGTCAAGAGAAAAGTTGCAGTTACAATAACTTGCGGTTATCCCTGTTCACTGATATAGTCTATCGAAATTTATGAAAAGATTATTGGTAATTATCTGATTTTAATCTAAAATATTATCTAATGGTCGAATATGAAATATTTATCTTCTTCTATTTTAGGTTATTTTTCAAAGAATGAAGGGGCAAAACGCAATTTTCGTCTCCTGCTCAAGTTCCTTTTACTCCTCTGCATACTGGTAATTGCATACGGTATGATATTCCAGTTTTTAATGACCCTGGAGGGAAAGGAATATTCCTTTATAACCGGTATATACTGGACCCTGACAGTAATGACCACCCTGGGTTTCGGGGACATTACATTTCAAACGGACCTGGGTCGAACCTTTTCTATCGTGGTGCTGCTTACTGGAGTTATTTTTCTCCTAACGCTTCTGCCTTTCATATTTATAAGATTTTTTTATGTCCCCTGGATCGAGGCAGAACAGAGGAACCGGGCTCCGAAACAGCTTTCGCCTGAGACTAAAGGACATATTATAATGACTGCCTATGATTCCGTGACCATAGCGCTCATTGAAAAACTCAAAAATTACCAGTATGAATATGTCCTGATAGTTGAAGACATACGGCGCGCCCTTGAACTGTATGACATGGGAGTTCGTATCGCGGTAGGGGCTATCGATGATCCTGAGACATATCACAGGATGCGGATTGAAAACGCCCTGTTTGTTGTTGCCACCAACCCGGATGAGATCAATACAAATATCGCCTTTACCGTTCGGGAACTGAATGAACATGTTCCGATAATCACTACAGCCGATTCACAGCACTCGGAGGATATCCTGCAGATGGCCGGCAGTTCAAGAGTCCTTCTGCTTTACGACATGCTGGGCCGCTCCCTGGCAACATGGACAGTAGGAGGAGACTGTCGTTCAACTGTAATCGCCCAGGTTGATGAACTGATCCTGGCAGAGTCTCCTGTATCAGGGACGCCTCTGGTGGGAAAGACACTCGCAGAATGTCATTTAAGGCAGGACTATGGAGTGAGTGTTGTGGGGATCTGGGAGAGAGGACAGTTCAGCGTCCCCAGCGCCAATAAAAAAATTGAGCAGAACAGTGTGCTGGTGCTGGCAGGCGCCAGAGAAAACATAACTGCCTATGATGATGTCTATTCATTTTATCATATATATCGTCTATCAATTAATCCGATCCTCATCATAGGTGGGGGTCGCGTCGGTCAGACTGTCGCGCGCTGCTTTCGGGAGAGGGGCATGTCTTACCTGATTATTGATAAAAATCCCAGAAGAATTCCCGATGGGGAGAACTACGTGCTGGGTGATGCAGCGGATATTCAAACCCTTCAGAGGGCCTGGATTGAAAAGGCCCCGGCGGCCCTGCTGACCACCCATGATGACGCGACAAATATCTACCTTACCAAGTATCTGAGGAGTCTGAGGCCTGACCTTCAGATTCTCAGCAGGGCGAATATCGAGAGGAATGTATCCTCACTTCATCGCGCCGGAGCCGATTTTGTAATGTCATATTCCTCTCTGGGTGCAACTGCGATCTTTAACCTGATCAGGAATGAAGAGACGCTCATGCCGGCAGAGGGGCTTAATGTCTTCCGGATCGAGGCGCCGCGATCACTTATAGGTAAAACCCTGTATGAATCTGAGATCAGAAAAAAGACAGGATGCTCAATAATCGCCATCAGAATAAATGGCAATCTGTTAATAAATCCTGATCCGGGTGAGACTATTCGGGAAAATACCGAATTGTTGTTGATAGGGAGTTACGATTCAGAGAAAAAATTTGTCCAGTGGGCCATGGAATAACTCTAACCGGAGTTTTCCAGCGCAGCCCGGTAACGGGGCAGATAATCATTGAGCACCCGTTGAGGGTCCAGCGAAAGAAAACGCGCATATTCAATCAGATAGCTTCGCAGATACACCTCTGCGGGAAAGGAATCAAATGCCTCATTTTCAACATCCTCCAGAAACTGTGTCTGGATTCTTGTAACAGTAAAAATAGCCTTCAGATCAACCCCCATTTGTTCACGCACAGACCTTAAGGCCGGTCCTGTAAAGCATTCAATCTGCTCGATTCGAAGCCGCAGGTCATCATCCATGTCTTTTCCGGGCAGCTTTATGCCTGCCTTTTTATTCTTATGAAATTCACTCAATTTATCAAAGGCCTCATCCAGGCGTCTCAGATAATCAACTCTGGTCTCCTCGGAAAATTCGTCGTTAAGCGCCCTTATCTCAATGGAATCACCTTCGTAAAGATGTTTGAGATGACGATATTTACTGCGGATATCCTCCAGAGTGGCTTCCGGTGTCAATTCGAACAAGCTGTAAAAACTATCTAATTCTTCCATTCTGCAACTCCCCTGGTATAAGGAAAGGGTTTCCCGTTTCGATGTTTTCAGTTATCTGGCCGATCTCCCTGATGATCGGCGAGAGGCGGCTGGAGAGCATAAATATCTCCTTTTTATTGATACTTTTCAATACCCCTTCATCATAACTGACATAGCCCGAATAGATAGCCCGCAGACCAAGCAGATTCATGCAGATCCGCCGCAGGTTTTCTCCTACCATGATATCCCTGGGATTCCTCACCTTATTCATGACGATATACACGGTAAAATCAGACATTTCACGGTCCAGAATATCTCGAATGCGGTTTGAACCAAGCTTTAGATGACTGACCAGATCCTTCAGACTATGAATATTATAAGATGCCCTGTTTTCCCAGGTATCCTGCACCAGGGTATTCAAATTGTGGTTTTTAAAGATTGACTTCAACTTCAGGTAATGGACACTTTTAATAAACTGGTACATGTTTTCGATTGCCGTGACCTCAGGGACTGTCACAACAATCATCCTGTCAGCGAAAAGGAAGGTATCAAGGGTGTTTATATGGGTGCCGGAGCCAAGATCGATCAATGTCTTGTCGACATCCAGGGCCTTAATATGCCTGAACAGTTTTTGTTTCTGTGCGTGATTGATCCTTTCCGGATCCAGCGAGTTGATCGAGCCGGCAATAAGGCCAAGGCTGGCAATCCTGGTGGGAACAACTATGTTATTCAGGTCTATCTTTTTCTCAAAAAAATCAGTCAGAGAGCGGCCGGGTTTAGGCAGCCCCAGAAAGTTATGAAGGTTTGCTCCACCCAGATCAGCATCCACAAGAACGGTCCTCCTGCCCTTCAGGGCCAGACTACAGGCGATACTGCTGGTGAGAAAGCTCTTGCCAGTGCCCCCTTTACCGCCTCCGACAGCCCAAATGGAAGTTTTTTCAGCAGGAATATTCATTGTGATCTGTTTTTCATGTTCATCCATAGCTTTTATATTCTATATTTATTCTAAGCCATTGTTAAAATCAACAAAACACTTCATAATGCAAAATTAAAATATAAAACCCAAAAAATATGGACAAAAAATACTCTTCATATTCAATGCTGTATCTTTTCGCCGCTCTTTTTGCAGTCAATTCCGTGATAGTAAAGATTGCGGAATGAATGCGATGCCCTTCAATATGTTTTCCTGAAAACGATAACCACAAGCCGGTTCAGTGTGCTTATCGCGGTTGAAATATTGATCGCCAGACTGAGCAATAAACACCTGTCATTCTGAGTAATTTAAAGGCTGTCATTCTGAGCGAAGCGAAGAATCTCGTGTTGCACTAGGAGACTGTCCGAGAATAGCCGAAGGCGTCATTCCCGCGAAGGCGGGAATCTATAAGAGACTGAAATGACTGGATTCCCGCCTGCGCGGGAATGACTAAAATGGTACAAAAATTTATTGAATCTTATTTCTTAGGCCCTTAAAAACTGACACCAAAACTGACACCAGCAGATTTTTTACATAAAAAAAGCAATTAAAAAATGCTGTAAGTGCTTGATTTTACTGGTCGGGACGACTGGATTTGAACCAGCGGCCCTCTGAACCCCATTCAGATGCGCTACCAGGCTGCGCTACGTCCCGACGTCAAAGAAGATAGTTTATTATAAAAAAAAAGGATTATGTCAAGGAATAAAAAAAAGGGGTTGAGGGTCAAAGGGTTCAAGGGTTCAAGTGCCTGAAGGTTCCGGTAAAAAGTTATAAAGATCAAAAAAATAACAATAAGCACATTATTATGGTCACCAGTGCACATAAAACTGTGTACTATTATACCTGTCCACACTAATATCCAATTAATACAGATAGATAGCACTGTGGCATATTGGTTGCATCTTATCGATATAATTGATCAGGTCTTACATTTTTTTGATGAGGTTAAAAGAGCAATGAGCAGGACAGACTGTATAAGCAATCGCAACATCAAGATCATCGCAGCCTATCTGACAAGCAGGACAGGCGGCCATGACTCCATCTTTCGAGGTCTTTCGTACCCGGATGACAGATACGGCAGCCCTGAAGAGTTTTTTCTTAATGAAGATGAATGGACGACCAATGAAATCTTTCACGCCATTTTCAGAAGGGCAGGGGAGATATCCAATGAGCCTTACTTCTATTTCAACTGCGGCGCTTCGTCTGCGCGCCTCAAATCATGGGGGAGGTTCGGATATATGGCCAGGTTTTTTACAGGGCCTGATGACGGCTTTCGAAGACTTCCCTTTTTTAACAGCAACATTAATGACACAAAACAGATTGAGATAATAGTCCCTCCCTATTACGACAGGTCTCAAAAAAAGATGAGGGTTATACTCAAGGTGGATTATCACAATGATATCGATGTTGAAAAAGACTATATTATAGACGCATATCGCAGGGGAATGATTTCCTCCATACCCACTGTCTGGGGCCTTCCTCCGGCCATGATCAGACAGCCCATCAACCCATATGATCCGGAGATTCTCTTGAACAATGAGGAAGAATTTGCCGGTTACCAGCTTGACGCAAGGATGGAAGGCGATCTTCTCACTGTGCGTGATCCTATTGATGAAAGACGAAAGACCGTCGGCAAAAAAATACTTCTTGAGACTGAAATAATAAACGGCAAAAAGATTTACATGGGCAGATACATGGTACCGGAGAGGCCCGGGAGTCTACTCATTAAAAACAGGAGAGAAGCAGTGATGATAACAGATACTGTTCGGATTGACGATCGGATTCTCTTAAAGAAGGGAGAGATCTGTAAGGGCCCCTATTTTATCATGGAGATAGCATATGACAGACTTTCATGGGTAAAACGCCTGTTATATCTAATTATGAAAAACAGCCTTGAAGATGATTCAGAAAAACACCTGACAGACACAATCGACAGGTTGAGGGAAACCATAAAGGCAAGAAACAGCGCCTACCGGAATCTGAAATCCATCAACAGGGAATTGATGGAGGAAAAGGCAAAGGTGGAAGGTTATAACGTTACACTGGAGCAAAAGGTTAATGAGAGAACAGCAGAACTTCGTAAAACTCAGGAAGATCTGTTGGTCCTGAACAGGGGACTTGAGGAGAAGGTAAATAAACAGGTCGAGGAACTCAACAGGTATAACAATCTGAGACGCTACCTCTCTCCTAAACTTGCTGAAAAGATATTATCGAGCGGAGACAGGCTGGGAGCGGCTCCACAGAGGAAAATGATGACTGTGATGTTTACGGACATAAGGAATTTTTCTACCTGCACGGATAATCTGGAACCGGAAGAGCTCTTTGGTCTGCTGGATAAATATATTTCGGAAATGACGAAACTGATCCACAATTTTGATGGAACACTGGACAAGATAATTGGCGATGGAATGCTGATATTCTTTGGCGATCCTGTGCCCATGGAAGACCATGCCCAGAGGTCCGTGCTTATGGCTATCGAAATGCAGAAAAAGGTGAACGAATTAAAGAAGGAGTGGCAATATTTTGGATATGAACTGGGGATGGGAATCGGCATAAATACAGGATATATGACCGTAGGAAATATAGGCTCGGACATGCACATGGACTATACTGTGATCGGCAATCAGGTTAATGTGGCATCAAGGCTTGAATCACATGCCGGGGCAGGCCAGATACTGGTAAGTCAGAGGACATACAGCAGGGTTAGCCACATGGTTGAAGCCGAAGAGATCGGTGAAATAGCAGTCAAAGGCATTAAAAAGCCTGTATTAACGTATAATATCAACTGTCTGAAAGGTCCCTGATCCACTTTTGTTTATATCTTGCATTATCAATCAAAAAATATAAGATGAATAGTCATTCATAATATATTTCTTATTTCCGATCTGTTATATCAAGTTCAACGGGGAGAGAAAAGACCATGAACCATGATATTATTTTCGATGTTGTGGGAAACACGAGCGCCTTCTCCGTCCTGGGAGAGAGCAGCGGATACATGGTTACTGTAAATGACCATGCTTATTTGCTTGAGTGCGGTTCTCCATTATTTCCTATCCTTGGATACAGGGGTCTGGCCGGAATAAGGGGCGTATTCGGAACGCATTCCCATGAAGACCACAAGAGATGGCTTACTGATATTATACTCTTCACCTTTTACAACCCCCTTTTAAAACATAAACTTCGTATTATTTCATCGGAACCTGTGCTTGATGAGTTTGCAAAAAACAGTGGACATTCCATATGATTTAATGGTCGAAGAGCGAATAATAGGCCCCAGGAGCAAGTATTTTATCAAACTCAACCCCATGGGTGACGGGAGCTTCAAATACCGTGTTGAAGACAGAAAAGGAAATATTATTGGCCCGGAAAAGGCAAAGATAGTTATCAATCCGCGAGCAAACCGGCCCCGCCTTCTCTACAAAGACGATGAAACCAATGAATGGGTGGAACCTGAAAGCTATTACCCCTTCAGCTCAACAATCTTTTATGAAGAGGAGAAAAACGACTTTCATGATGATGAGGCCGGTCTTACTGTCAAGGCGATCAAGTCATCAGTATGGCATGGCCTGCCGTCTGTTGCCTTTAAGTTTATAACCGAAGAAAACAGCCTTTTTTTCAGCGCGGATACCGTGTGGAAGCCGTCTCTCTGGAAGGAACTCTATGAGACCTACAGGCCCCAGAACTTTGAGAGGACAAGCAGGGATGCCTTTGAAAAGAGTTCAATAATTTATGGGGATATAAACGATTTGATAGAGAGAACATGGAGCAGGGAAAGATACGAAAGGGCCATAAACGCATATAATGGATCTGTTATAATTCATGATGTTGCCCGGAAAAACAGCATTGTACACACTGATTACCCTGACATAGCAAAAGCGCCTTTTGAAAACATGCTCTATACCCACAACCCCGATAACCTCACTTCATTCAGACCGGTTCTCAGTTCCGGGAAAAGACTCGTTTTGCGTGACGGCAGGGTATATGAATCAGTGAGAGGACAACTCTTTCCCTTTGATGCCGATGTTTATGTTCACCACTGGTCATGTGATATGGTCGGCTACAAATCCGAAAAGGGTGCCTATAAGGTTATCGAAAAGGATGAACTCCTGGGAATCGCGGAACGTGACAGTTCAGAAGACGGGCTTATGTATGTTGATCTTTATGAGGATATAAACGGGGAATATTTTCCTGTTTTAACAGATTCATGTAAATATTACAGGTCCAGGCCGGATGAAAGGATCGAGGAGGTTATGTTAGAAAAGGATTCAAGTTCGGGCAGGATTGTAAAGAGTCTCAGGGATAAGATCAAGTCTCAGTATTAGTGAAGCGGGTTCACTGTGGCGCTGTATCTGTCAAAGATCTGTACAATGAAGGCCTCCTGTCCGTGAACCTGTCATTTCCCATGGCTATGGATTTATCCCTTGCCTTTGTCGCATCAATCTCCACCAGGAATATTCCGGTATCATGTCTTCCCGATTTTACCAGAATCTCACCTGCCGTCGAGATTATCTGACTCCCTCCTGTAAATTCAAGCGCGGATTTTCCTCCCCTGGATTCCCTGCCTGTTCTGTTTGCCGTAATTGAATATACCCCGTTTTCAAGGGACCTTATCTCCATTGCCCGCTGACAATCCTTCAGTACAAGGTTGGCCGGATGACATATTATATCCGCGCCCATAAGGGCCAGGCTTCTTGCTGATTCGGGGAACCACCAGTCAAAGCAGACCATGACACCGATACGGGCAATTCCGATATCAAAGACCTCAAAACCGGTATCACCAGGTTCAAAAAACAATTTTTCTTCCGCAAAGAGGTGGCTCTTTCTATATCTACCGATAAAGCCCTTCGGCCCCAGTACAGCCGCCGAATTATAGAATTTTCCATTTTCCCTTTCAGCCATACCGAACACCAGAAATATATCCCTTTCTCTGGCAAGATTCAGCAGTGCCTTACACGTATCCCCGCCCGGAATCTCTTCAGCCAGATTCGCAACCTCGGTCTTTGAGATAAACTGGTAGCCTGTATTAAAGAGTTCGGGCATTACAATAAGATCGGCATCAACAGCATTAAGTTCTTTTACAGCCTGCTCAAGGTTTTTTTCTTTTTCGCCGAAATGGGGATTGTTTTGATAGAAGCCTATCTTCATAATTCCTCGCAGTAAAATTTGCAGAATAGTAACAATCTATTATTCAGCCGTCAAGCAGAGGCGTCTGTAAGAATGGCCAAATAGATAATTAATGTTCTAAGATATTGACTTAGATTGAAAACAATGATCTAAAAGTTCAGATATTTTTGAATCCCGGATGGACACTGAACTATTAAAAAGGAGATATTGAAAGTGGAAAAAAAACTCCCCGGTTCACTTGTAAACAGTTATGGTGTTGCGAGCCTTGCTTTTAATCAGCTGATGTTCCTGGCATTATATGAATACGCTTTTTTCATGCAGGATATATTGCATATAAGTTCCGTTCATTATGGCATTATAATGTTTATAGCCCCTGTAGTGGATGCGATATCAGTCTTCATTTCAGGCGGAATAATTCAGAAAACCCAGTTACGCTGGGGTCAGTTCAGGTCATGGCTTCTATTTCCGCCCCTGACAACTGCTGTATTTTTTACTCTTGTTTTCACTAATATGCCGCTTCCTTATCTTCCAAAATTATTTTATCTGGGATTAGCATATATTCTGGCCCATGTATCTCTTAATTTTTCATTTAATGGGCACCTGGGCCTGATTTCCGTTCTGTCCCGGGATGTTAAAGACAGAATGAGACTCTCTGCCAGAAACATGCAGTTTGGAATGGCGAGTCAGATTGTATACAGCATTATTGTCCTTAAGATGCTTCTTATACCTTTCAGGGAAAAGTTTGGTGACGCAAATGGGTTTTTCTATGTCGTGGTATTGATGTCGGTCTTTCAGATCCTGGGTTACTGGAATCTTTTTTACCGGACAAAAGAATATGACACATATGACCCCAACAAAAAGCTCGCGTCATCCGGAAAACTCAGCGTTCTGGACATGTTCAAACAGGTGCTGGGTAACAGGGAACTGCTGCTTCTTATGATTGCCGATGTCGCTGTTAACCTTGTTATATTCAGCCTTTCCACACTTGCCCCATTCTACTTCAAATATGTGATAGGCAATGAGGCATGGAGATCCAATTACATACTTGTATTGGGTTTATCTGCCTTCGCAAGCACCATCGTCGGACCATATGTGGCAAACATAATTGGAAAGAAAAATACATATGTTTTTGCGGGAATATATGGCCTTTTCGGATTCATTGCCCTTAACTTTTTCAATGTCACCAACCCCTTTATCTTTACTGGCATTATTTGCCTGGCCACCCTGGGCGCCGGACTTTCAGGTCCCATACGTCACGCCATGTACATGGATACCGCGGAATACAGCTTTTACAAAACCGGCAAGGACGCAAGCGCCTTTATCGTATCCATGTTTACTGTCCCTGTTAAGGTATCGGTGATCTTAGCACAGGCAGTTATTGCCGGCTTTGCAATGAATTTTATCGGCTATGAACCAGATATGGTTGCAGGTGAACAGTTTATAAGCAACATGATTAGACTGGTCAGCTTTGTCCCGGCGGCCTGCTGCTTAATAGCCTTCGCGGTAATGGCTTTTTACAAACTTACAGATGAAAACCTTGCCATGTACATGGAGGCAAATGCAAAGAAAAGGGCTGAAGAAAAGGCACAGGCTAATTTTTCCGGGCAAGGGTGATACGCTTTTAAGATTGAGGATATATCGCTTTGATTCCCACAATTGAATGGCAGAACAATCAAATCCGCATGATCGATCAGCGCAGGCTGCCCCGCGAAACGCGATATTATGTGTGCAGGGGCTATAAAGATGTTGTCTCGGCTATTGAAAAAATGGTCATTCGCGGGGCCCCGGCCATTGGCATAGCAGCGGCAATGGGTCTCAGCCTGGGCGCTGCCTCGATCAGAACCCATTCTTTTGATGCATTCATGAAAAGATTCGCATTTATGGCCGATGAGATGACAAGGGCCAGGCCCACGGCAGTCAATCTTCAATGGGCTGTTCATAGAATGGTCAGACTGGTTGATAATTCAAGAGAAAAGCTTGTTGATGAAATCAGGGATTTGCTCAGGATTGAATCGGAAAAGATCCTGGCAGAGGATATCGAAATCAACATGGCTATAGGCAGGAATGGGATGAAACTTATCCCTGAAAATGCCGGAATACTCACCCACTGCAATGCCGGCGCCCTTGCAACCGGCGGATATGGCACGGCCCTGGGCGTTATCAGGGCTGCCCATGAAGCAGGGAAGAATATAATGGTCTACGCGGATGAGACAAGGCCATGGCTTCAGGGACTCAGGCTGACCTCCTTTGAATTGATGGAGGAGGGCATTCCTTTTTGTGTGATCGCCGATAATGCGGCGGGTTCACTTATGCGTCAAAAAAAGGTGGATCTGGTGATAACCGGGGCTGACCGGATTGCGGCAAACGGTGACGTGGCAAACAAGATAGGCACATACCAGGTGGCTGTTCTGGCAAAGGAAAACAGGATACCCTTTTACGTGGCCGCGCCCCTGTCCACAATCGATATTTCCATAAAAACCGGCGATATGATTCCCATAGAGCAAAGACCGGCAAAAGAGATAACCCATATCAATAACCGGCCTATCGGCCCGGTTGATGTGCCTGCGCTGAATCCTGCCTTTGATATAACACTCGCGAGGTATGTAACTGCAATTATCACGGAAAGAGGTATTATTAAGCCTCCTTACGTAAAAGAGATAAAAAATCTGATTTCTCGTTGAAGATGTTAGGGGCGCAGGGACAGGCCTTTTTATTGCCTGCTCCTTTTGCCCCTTTGCGAATTAACAGTGCTTTTTATAGCTCAAATCCTATAGCCAGTTGTACACCCCAGTCATACTGGTCTGTAAAGCTGGTATAAACCATGCCTCCCAGAAATGTAGTGCTGTTTTTCGGTGTATATCTAAAACCGGCTCCTATGTCAGCGCCATTGTCACCGCCGTCATATCGCTTGGTGCTGCCTGAAAGCGCCATGTTAAGGCTCAGTTCTTCGTTTAGGGGATAGATACCTTCCAGTGAGATCCTACCTACCACATCTTTCTCTCCAATGCGTGAATTAAGAATCATATCGCCGCCCAGATTGAAAACTCCGATAAACGACCCGAAATCTTTTGATAAGAGCATCTTAATGCCGGGCTCATAAGAGCCTGAACCAAGCCACTTTTCCTCGTCCCCTGTGGGCAGGTATAATCTGCCCTGAACCGCCATGTCGAAACCCATATCGGCTTCATCTATGAATCGATAGGTGGTCATGATGCTGGTATCAGATACTCCGGACTCGGAAGGACCTGGCTCTTCGTTCCAGAGATAGATTGAAGGGGAAAGGGCTATTGACCATTTATCCGATATGCCGTAGGTGATATCCAAATAACCGGTTATCTCCTTCAGTTCAGAAGATGTATACCCCGTTTCCCAGTAACCGCCCCAGAATGTCAACTGCAGCTTTCCTTCATCAGGAAGACGTGTATCCCAGGCGCTCATAGTCCTTTCCCATTCTGCATGGGCCGCTATGGGAAAGAGTAACAAAACAACAACGATTAGTAAAAGTTTGAGAGCTTTCATTTTTAATCCTTTCATTTAAAGATTTAATGAAATACTTATTGAATAATAGATACAGTTTCCCCTAAGGCGGCTTTCCTTCTGCCGGCACCGCCTTAATATTGCCGGTTACTATAACATAATTCCAGTATCAGACAAATATTTTTTTTCAAGATTTATGAATCAATGTGCATTTTATAACACTGCTGCTCAAAAAAAAAGATCTGCTATAGTCTGCTCCACGCCATAACCCCGAGCAACATGAATTATAGTCTCACTGAAACAACTCACAAAAGGCAAAAATCCGACTTTTTGCGAGTTCATCAGATATTAAAATCTTTTTATTTTTGCATCAATCTGGTATAAACAGATCCATAGTGAACCAATTCGGATGAACATACCTATAAAAGGGAGGTATTCAGCATGGCTGATCTAGCAGGAGCAAACGGACAAAGAAAAGAATTCAGGGTTGTCGGGAAGCCGAATCTGCCCGGTAAGCTTTCCTATTCCCTTGCCACAGGCATGGCGAAATTCGGCGCCGACTATGTCTTCCCCGACATGCTTCATGCCAAATTCCTGAGAAGCCCTTACGGGAACGCGGCAGTGAAGAGCGTTGACGTTGCCGCGGCTAAAAAGATACAGGGCGTTGTCGATGTTGTCACATGGGAAGATGATGACCTTATGAAATTCGGCTCACGAGGCGGAATGATGTTCGGCGGTCCCCCTGAACCCTATGTCGATCAGATAGCGGATATGGAAGACGATGAGGTTGCCGTGATCGTTGTCGCGGAGACAGAAGATCTGTGCGACGAGGCATTGAAGGCCCTCAATCCACAGTGGGAGGTTCGTCCCCATGTTGTCGATATACTCGAAGGCAGAAAACCGGATGCTCCGCTCATCCGGCCCAACAAGGGAAGCCAGGGCGGATTTTCCATGGGAGGCGGCGACCAGAATCCTCCCCTAAAGGGGAATGTAAATTTTTTCAACGTAAATCGCGGTGATATGGAAGCCGGTTTCAGAGAGGCTGATCATATTATAGAATATGACTTCAACATGCCCGCGTTCTCAGGTCATGTTCCCAACCCTTTTGCGTCTGTTGCCTACTGGTATGATGATCCGAGGCATGATCCTGATCAGCGAAGCCTTCACATAGAAGGGGCTGTCTGGTCTGCCAGCCAGGGTAAAGATGCCGTGGGCGCCATGTACGGGCTTCCTCCTGAAAAGGTAAGGCAGGAAGGCTATTTTCAGGGCGGCAAGTATTGTGACTGGGGCTTCCGCAAGGTACAGCAGATCACGCCGCTGCTCTCCAAAAGGACCGGAAGGCCGGTTCGAATGGCGCTGGGCAGGAAAGAGATGTATGACTTTAATATGAACCAGCGTTTCTGCCATCTGAAGGTAGGATATAAAAACAACGGTCTTATTACGGCCATCGATGATTTCTCCATTGCGGATGCCGGAGTTCCTCCTGTTTCCACACTCGGCACCAATGGCGATCAGAATTACGGCCCCTATTATACGACAAGGTGCCTGAATATCAAGCAGGCCATGGAAGTCGTAAACAGCAACAGGGGCAAGATGTATACCAGCGGGCAGCACTGCCCCTTCAACTGGGATTCACTGACCATGGCAATCCATCTGATCGCAGAAAAACTGGGAAAGGACCCGATCGATGTTGCCACTCTTAACCTGCACGGCCCAACCGACTTTACAGATCCCGATCCTGTGCCAAGTTATGAGGTGTGTGTGCAGGAGGGAAAGAAAATGATGAACTGGAACTGGCATCAGACCGGGGCGAAAAAA
>CAZJOB010000019.1:0-16532 GCA_964547435.1 uncultured Desulfatiglans sp.
CGAATAACACCCTTTCAGCCTGTTGTTGATGGAGTAATGCTTCCGGAGATACCAATAAAGGCTATAGAAAAGGGTTCAGCTTCTGAGATAAAGACCCTTGCGGGAACCAACCTGGAGGAGTTTAAACTCTTTTCGGTTATGGACCCCTCATTCCGGAATGTTGATGAAGATGCAGTGTCAAGCCGCCTTAAGCGACTCATTCCTCCCGAACAGGTCTCAAACGTAATCACGGTGTACAAAAAGGGACGTGAAGGCCGGGGAGAAAGCACAGCCCCGAAAGAGATATTAAACGCCATTCTGACCGATCTCATGTTTCGCATATCCTGCCTTCGGCTTGTTGAAGCCCAGTGCAATAACAATCAGCCGGCCTTCAATTATCTCTTCAAGTGGAAATCACCCATGATGGGCGGACGTCTTGGGGCCTGTCACGCCCTGGAGATAGGATTTGTGTTCGGTAATTTTGATGAAAGATTCTGCGGTTCAGGCCCGAATGCAGAGAATCTTTCCCGAAAAATGCAGGATGCCTGGTTTGCCTTTGCCCGCACAGGCGACCCTTCCTGCGAGGGTCTGGGCAAATGGAACCCCTATTGTGAGGACAGGGCAACTATGATATTTGACAGAGACTGCCGGATAGAAAAGGCCCCATATGAGGAGGAAAGGGCTATATGGGACACATTTGATATGGTGTTTACAATGCCTATATGATCATTCTATAAATTATAGCTCTCCCTGGGTATATCATATGTCAGTTCTCCGGCAAGCCTTTCCGCCTGACTGATACTGAGCCTATGTTCCGCCACCAGCCTGGCCAGAAACGATGAATCTATGCGTCTTGCCATATCATGCCGCGCCGGAATGGAAAGAAAGGCCCTGGTATCATCATTAAAACCCACAGTGTTATAAAAACCCGCTGTTTCTGTTACCGACTCCCTGAACCGCCTCATTCCTTCTGGGCTGTCATTAAACCACCATGCCGGTCCCAGCCTCAAGACAGGATAATAACCGGCCAGAGGCGCCAGTTCGCGCGTGTACCTCGTTTCATCCAGGGTGAAAAGTATAATCTTCAGACCTTTTTCATGACCGTATCGTTCCAGAAGCGGCCTCAGATTCTTTACATATTCTGTCTCAACCGGGATATCCACCCCCTTGTCCCTGCCGAAGCGTTTAAATATAAGGCTGCTGTGGTTGCGGTAGACTCCGGGATGTATCTGCATAACCAGGCCGTCATCCAGACTCATGCGGGCCATCTCTGTAAGCATTCCACCCTGGAATTCTCTTGCCTCCTCTTTGTCTATAGCATTTTTTAATGCCTTATCCAGAAGCCTTTGCATCCTTTCTGAAGAGACATCAACCGTGTATGGAACAATGCAGCCGTGATCCGTGGAAACAGCGCCCATCTTTTTGAAATATTCCCTTCGTTCCTGCAGGGCCTTGAGATAATTATCAAAGAGAGAGGCATTCGGGCCAAGGCGACTGACCTCCGTGGCAAACGATTCATGCAGGGGATCGATAACCGAATCCGGCCTGAAACAGGGAATGACTCTTCCATCCCATTCTTCTCTTATTTTTCTGTGATGTTCAAGGGTGCTGTTGGCCTCATCAGTGGTGCTCAGGACTTCGATATTGAAACGTTTATAGAGATTTCTTATTTTAAAATCAGGGTCTTTAAGCCTTCTGTCAATCGTATCATAGTAGAAATCTGCTGTTCCCCGGTCCAGATCTTCTTTAATTTCAAATATCTCGCTGAATACATAATCAAGCCACATTCGTGTCGGGGCGCCCATAAAAAGATGATAGTTTGCGGCAAGAATATTCCAGATCTTTCGGGGATTTGTTTCATAGGGGCCGCCGTCAAGGGCCTTCACCCCTAACTCGGAGTGAGAATATCCCTGCGAACAAAGCATCCTTATTAAATAGTGATCCGGGATTATAAACAGCTCCGCCGGATTGGAAAAATTGATATTCCCTGCATACCATGACGGGTCTGTATGGCCATGCGGGCTGATAATGGGCAGGTCCTTTATGCCTTCATACAGGGAACGGGCTATTCCACGCGTCTTTTCTTCCGCAGGAAACAGCCTGTCTTTATGCAAAAAACTCATAATTACCCTCGCATGCCTTCAGATGTCAGCGCTCAGGCGCTGTATGGTGACGGCCTTAATTCCTATCTGTCTATCCTTGCGCCTTTGCCTTTGACAAGTTTTTCCACCTCAGGAAGTGTGGCCATAGTTGTATCACCCGGCGTGGTCATGGCCAGGGCCCCATGGGCCGCGCCATATTCTATTGCCGAAGAAGGGTCGTTAAAGGCCAGCATTCCATATATAAGGCCGGATGCGAAACTGTCTCCTCCTCCCACCCGGTCAAAGATTTCAAGATTATCCCGCTGAATGGCCTGATAAAATTCACCATTTGCCCAGCATATGGCGCCCCAGTCATTCACTGACGCGCTCTTTACATTCCTCAGGGTGGTGGCTGTCATTCGAAGATTGGGATAATCGTTTACCACCTTTGCGATCATCCTTTTATAGTTGCTGACATTCAGACCTGTCAAACTGCTGCCCGCATCATCCACCGAATATTCCAGGCATGCGGTAAAGTCCTCCTCATTGCCGATCATTACGTCGATATATGCGGCAACGCGCCTGTTCACCTCCTGCGCCTTTTCCTGCCCCCCGATCGATTTCCACAGACTGGGCCGGTAATTGAGGTCATAGGAGATGATCGTGCCATATCTTTTTGCGGTTGTCATGGCCTCTTCCAGCACCCCGGGCGTTGTCTCGGACAGGGCCGCGAAGATGCCCCCTGTATGAAACCATCTCACCCCGCATTTACCGAAGACATATTCCCAGTCAATATCGCCCGGCCGAAGCTGGGAAGCGGCAGTGTTTCCCCTGTCGGAAACCCCCAGCGCCCCCCGCACGCCAAAACCCCTTTCTGTAAAGTTGATGCCGTTCCGGACCCTTCGTCCGCAGCCGTCAAATTCGCGCCATTGAATAAAGGATGCATCCACCCCTCCCTGAAGTATCAGGTCCTCCATCAGTCTTCCTATGGCATTGTCGGCAAAGGCGGTAACAATCGCGGTCTTCATATTGAAGCATCTTCTCAGTCCTCTGGCGACATTGTATTCTCCGCCCCCTTCCCAGACCCTGAAATTTCTTGTCGTATGAATCCTTTCCTCTCCTGGGTCAAGACGCAGCATAACCTCGCCCAGGGAGACAAGGTCATACTCACAACTATCCTTTTCTTTGATATTCAGAACCGGCATGCCTTTCTCCTACATTCCATGGACCAGGGCCATGGCCTCCTTTGTCAATCGGGTTATCTCCTCAAAATCCTCTTCATCAATAAGTTTTCCTGCCGCCATCCAGCTCCCGCCCACGGCCAGCACCTTTGAAAATGACAGGTAATCCATACAGTTTTCAATGCTGATTCCGCCTGTAGGAACAAATCTCATCATAGGGTAGGGTGCGCTGATCGCCTTTAATGTCCTGACGCCCCCGAAGCTCTCGGCAGGAAAGAATTTGACCACACTCAGATCAAAATCAAGCGCCATCTCGATTTCCGTGGGGGTGCTGACACCCGGGATCACAGGGATGCTGTTTTTAACACAGTAATCAACAACCTTTGTATTGAACCCCGGGGAGACAATAAAACTTGCCCCGCTGTCACGGGCCTCTTTCACCTGGTCCACCCTGAGAACTGTGCCGGCGCCCAGGAGAATCTCTTTCCCGTGGTTTGAGATGTTTTTCATGGCCGCTCCCGCGTTCTTTGTTCTAAAGGTGATTTCAGCGCATGGAAGTCCAGCTTCAATCAACGCATCGGCCAGCGCCGGGGAGAGACCCGCCCTCTCAATCGCCACCACCGGAATGATCCTTAATTCTTCAAGTCTTGAAATAAGATTATTTATATTCACAGGTCCTGCCTCCGGTTTGGAAGACTCAAGGATACAACAATGTATTACAATCATCAATAGGGTATTCTATAAAGTAAAGGAAAAGAGACCGGCCCGAACCAAAAAGAAAAAAGTCATTGCAATTGCGGTTAATCTTCAATAAAATCAGTCAACTTTTCTTATCACAGTCTTTTGGCGCATACTGTTTCTTTAAAAGGAAGGAAAAATCATGATCATCTTAAAAAATAAAATTATTCATCTTGTGGCAATTCTATTCGCGATTATACTAATTGATTTTATTTATTCTGATTTTGCTGAATCCGCGAATAATACGCGAATAATTATTGATGAAAATCTCAGGCCGGGCATGACATTAAAAGAGGCGATTCAACTGCTCGGACCGCCTGAGAGCATAAATATGAGCAATGCAGGCACGATGCTTATACCCTATGATTCACTTGGGCTTTCAATCGAGGTTGCCAGCGACGGGACCAGGATTGAGGGAATACACCTTCAATCTTCCTTTAAAGGCCGGTTCGCCTCAGGACTCACGATCGGCGCGGATTTTCAGGAGATACTCTCTGCTTACGATCAGCCTGATATTATGACAAAGGAGATCATCGAATATTCCGATACAGCCAGAAAATTCCATATTCGGGACGGAAAACTTACGGGCGCGGATATCTATTCTGCAAAGAGCGTCATACATCACCAGACGTCAGTGAAAGAAACCGGCAGGCATGAAGAAATCAAACCTGCAGAAACCCGCGGGCCAGAGATCGGCGAAAAAAAACAACGTTATGAGGAAGTTCGCAAGGAAGAGCCTCGTTATGTGGAACGCCGCTATGAATTGATTCGTTTTGACGACCTTCCGGTTTTTGATCTTTTCGGAATCAAGTTAAAAAACACACTTAAGGGACTCATAATTGCAGAAATCAAACCAGGCTCCCCTGCTGATGAAGGAGGTCTGAAATCAGGAGAACGTGTCAGAAAGGCCTCTATAAAAAGATATGGAGTGCGTAACATTTATACCGCGTCCGGGCTTGAAAAGATATTAAGAGATTCGATCAGATATGGTGAAGAGACTGTTAATATTCTTCAGGAGGAAAATCGTTTTTACACAATTAAGGTCCCGGAAGTTAAATAGTGTCCATTCATAAAATATAAATAAGGGAAGCATGAACTACCTTGAATCGTTGTTCAATTTAAAGGGCAGGGTTGCAGTTATAACCGGCGGCGGGGGAATAATAGGCGGTGAACTGGCAAGGGGATTTGCAAGTTCAGGCGCAAAGGTAATTATTCTCGGCAGAACAGAGGCTGCCCTTAATAAAAAAGTGGAAAGCATCAGCGGGTCCGGAAGGGAGATTACCGGTCTTAGGTGCGATGTGCTGGACCAGGAGAGGTTGAACTTCGTCAATGATGAAATACTCAAAAGATATGGCAGAATAGATATTCTGGTAAACGCGGCCGGCGGAAACATGCCGGGCGCCACCATAGGCGTTGACCAGAACGTCTTTGATATGAGAATGGAAGAATTCAGAAAGGTAACCGACCTGAACCTGAACGGCACTGTTATGCCCACACTTGTCTTTGCACAATCCATGGCAAATAATAAAAAGGGTTCCATCATAAACATCTCATCCATGGCCTCGATAAGCGCCATAACACGCGTGGCGGGCTATTCTGCTGCCAAGGCCGCGGTTGACAACTTTACAAAATGGCTGGCTGTTGAACTGGCCCTCAAATTCGGCAGCGGCATTCGCGTTAATGCCATTGCCCCTGGCTTCCTTCTGACCGACCAGAACAGGGCCTTGCTGACCGATGAGGATGGTTCTCTCACGGAAAGAGGCATGACCATTATTAACCGCACGCCCTTCAGGCGTTTCGGCGAACCAAAGGAAATGGTCGGGGCGGCGCTGTGGCTCGCGGGCGATGCCTCCTGTTTTGTAACCGGTGCTGTTATTCCGATCGATGGCGGATTCAGCGCCTTCAGCGGGGTCTGAATTTCACATGCCCTTTGAACACACATGGAGATGGTTCGGCCCTGATGATCCGGTTTCACTTGAGGAGATAAGGCAGACCGGCGCCACAGGGATAGTAACCGCCCTGCATCACATACCTGTTGGCGATGTATGGCCTGTGAAAGAGATTCTGAAAAGAAAAGAGATCATTGAGAAGCAGGGTTTTGGATGGTCTGTGGTTGAAAGCCTTCCTGTCCATGAGGGCATAAAAAAGGGCGCGAACCAATGCCCCGCGCTTATAGAGAATTACAGGCAGTCCCTGAAAAATCTCTCCCGATGCGGCATCAGGACCGTGTGTTATAATTTTATGCCCGTTCTGGACTGGTCGCGGACCGGCCTTGGAGTGAAAACCCGCGATGGCGCGATAACAACGAAATTTGAATCCAGGGCCCTGGCCGCCTTTGATCTGTTTATTCTTAAAAGGTCTGAAGCTGAAAAGGATTATTCGTCAGCAATCATCGAAGACGCTGAAAGTCTCTTCGAAAACATGAGTGAAACAGAAAAAACTGAACTCACGAATACCATCCTTCTCGGACTGCCCGGTTCCATGGAGACCCTGACCTTTGATGAATTTAGAGAGGCGGTTCTTGAATACAACGGCTTAGGAGAACAAAGGGTAAGGGCGAACCTGTATCATTTTATTCAGGAGATCATGCCGGTTGCCGAGGAATCAGGGGTCCTTATGGCTATCCATCCCGATGATCCGCCATGGAACCTTCTTGGCCTGCCCAGGGTTGCCGGGACAAAACAGGATATGGAAGCAATCCTGGCCGCGTATGATTCTCCTTCCAATGGGATTACATTCTGCGCCGGCTCATTCGGGGCAGGTTACAGCAATGACCTTGCAGACATGGTAAAAGCCTTTGGGCCCAGGATCAACTTTGTCCATTTAAGAAGCCTTGAAAGAGACAGAGAAGGCAACTTTCAGGAGACATGGCATCTGGAAGGGGATATTGATCTGTATGAAATAATGAAGGAACTCATAAAAGAACAGTGGCGCAGAAAGACATCCGGCAGGAAGGATTTCAATATTCCGATGCGCCCTGATCACGGACAACTGATGCTTTATGAGATAGGAAAAGAGGGAATATACCCTGGCTATTCGCTGCTGGGACGTATGCGCGGTCTGGCCGAGTTAAGGGGACTGGAACTTGGAATATCAAGGTCACTGTTATGATGAAAAACACAAACATTACTGCTGATGCAGCCCCTAAAATAAAAACCGGTCACTTCAGGTGGACCATAGTCGCGCTTGTATTTGCCGCCACCACCATCAACTATATTGACAGGCAGGTTATCGGAATCCTTGCTCCGACACTGCAGAATGAAATCGGCTGGACCGAGATCGAATACGGCAGGATCATTTCGGCATTTACCGCGGCCTATGCCATCGGACTGCTCCTTGTGGGCAGGGTAATGGACCTTATAGGCACAAAAAGGGGCTACGCAGGCGCCCTTACAGGCTGGAGCTTCGCGGCCATGGGCCATGCACTTGCAGGTTCCGCCTTTGGATTCGGCACAGCCAGATTTTTCCTGGGAATCTTTGAGGCGGGCAATTTCCCGGCCGCGGTCAAGACAGTTGCCGAATGGTTTCCGAAAAAGGAGAGGGCCTTTGCCACGGGCCTTTTTAATGCCGGCTCCAATGTCGGCGCGATAATCGCCCCCCTGGCCGTTCCATGGATCGCCCTTACATGGGGATGGCAGGAGGCATTTATCTTTACAGGCCTTATTGGCCTTCTCTGGCTGATCTTCTGGTTCCGGTTCTATGATAAACCGGAGGACAGTAAACATTTGAGCAGGGAGGAACTGGCATATATTCAGTCGGACCCGCCTGATACTCAGATCAAGATACCCTGGCTGAGACTGATCAGATACCGGGGCACATGGGCGTTTGCCATGGGCAAGCTCTTAAGCGACCCTGCATGGTGGTTTTATCTCTCCTGGATACCGAAGTTTCTTAATGAAAAACACGGCCTTACCTTAAAGGAGTTTGCCGCTCCTCTTATAGTTATATACCTGATGGCTGACGTGGGAAGCATAGCGGGCGGATGGCTTTCCTCCTTTTTTCTGAAACGCGGCTGGTCTCTTAATAAAAGCAGAAAAACCGCAATGCTTGTCTGCGCAATAAGCGCCGTGCCCATTATGTTTGCTTCACAGGTCTCAAATGTATGGTCCGCTGTCGGCCTGCTGAGTCTGGCGACTGCCGCGCACCAGGGTTGGTCCGCAAACCTGTTTACTACTGTTTCGGATCTGTTTCCCAGAAAGGCTGTAGCATCCGTGGTCGGCATGGGAGGAACATTCGGGGCCATAGGCGGGGTTTTAATAGCATCCGCTGCCGGTTACATACTAGAATTTACCGGCAGCTATTTTCTGCTTTTTGTAATTGCCGGATCGCTTTACCTTATAGCGCTTATAGTGTTCAATTTTCTGGTTCCTGAAATAAAGGAGATAGAGATAAAGTCATGACCAAAAAGAAAAAGCTGCTTCGTGAAATAGTATGGTTTATCTGCTCCTTCCTCGCAGGAATCATATTATCCCTTTTTTTATTTGACCTCATAAACGTTGCAATAAATATGTGGGTAATGGTTGTCGGAGTAACAGTAATAATGCTTGCAGTGTATGTCGTCCGCCTGACCCTGTGGATATTTAATGAGAATATGTAAAAAAAAGAAATAACCTTGAAACTTAATGAAATCATAGACCTCGAATATCACCTTTACAGGGACGCGCAATCCGATCCTGCCCGTGTTCGTGAGAGAGACCGCAGGATCGGCAGGGACTATTCCGGGCCTTCAAACGACCGGCCGGCCCTGTTCAGGTTCTGGCTGACGAAAATGAAAAATGAGGGCGCGCCTCCAGGGCAGTCTGTGGTTTCGGGTTTGACTTTTCTGCGCTACTCGGTTTTTATTCTTTTTCTGATTTCAGGGGCAATTACCTGCGCCGGCCTGCTTGCTTATGACGGCTCACGGCCGGTAAATATCGTCAATTTTATAGCCCTCTTCGTCGGTTTTCAGGTCATCCTCTACCTGCTTTTTATCCTTAATATTCTTCCCGGCGCTGTTCGCGGCAGAATACCCTTTATAGGAGATTTCTACCGGTTTGCGGGGTTTCTTCTCAGGCGGGCAGTGCAGACGGCAGTTAACCACCCCTTAAAAAACAGAACCGAGTCTATTCGCCGGATCACAGGCATTTATCATAAAGCCGTATCCAGGCATATAGTCTATCAGAAAATAGAACGATGGACTCTTTTCAACATGACCCAGCTTGCAGGATTTGCCTTCAGTCTTGGCGCCCTGGCGGCCTGCCTGTGGCTTGTCACCTTTTCCGACCTGGCCTTTGCCTGGAACACGACGCTTGATATCTCCTCAGAGACCTTTCATAAGATCATTCGTGTTATCTCAACCCCCTGGGCAGCCTTCTCAAAGGATCTGGTTCCGGCACTTGATCTGATAGAATCCACTCGTTTTTTTCGTCTGAATGGAAGCTATTCAGGCATTCAGACCAGCGCGCTTGAGGCGGGCGGGTGGTGGCCTTTTCTGGTAAGCTCGCTGCTTTTTTACAGTGTGATGCCCCGGCTTGCCTTATTTATAATCTCAAAATATATACTGCACCGCGCGCTGGCTTACGCCCCTTTTCTTTCGGCTGACATGGCTTCACTGCACAGGCGATTGATTTCGCCCATATTCTCTACCCAGACAGAAGGGCCTCAGCAAGAAAAAGAGAGACCGGAAACAACCCCGTTGAAAGATAAGGTCTCACCAGACGCTGAGGCGTGTTATCTTATCATGTGGGGAGAAATCGGGATTTCGGAAGAGAGAATAAGGAAGGCGGTGAAAGCAGGATTCAACTGGGATATCATTGAGATAAACCATGCGGGCATGTTTGAAAATTATCTGGACGAACAGACACTTAAACGATTTGCCGGCAGTGCGACTGATGAACCGATTCTCGTGATTGCAGAGGCATGGGAGGCGCCGGGTAAGGCCATTGAACATTTTCTGCGTCGTCTGCGGCCGACTGTAAAGAAAAACCGGGCTATAATAATCGGCCTGATCAATATGGATTCTGAAAACAATCTTATTCAACCTGACCGGACTGACTGGCTTAACTGGCAGGAGGCTGTCGCAAAGCTATTTGATCCGTTCGTCGTAATCGAACCAATCCTGGAGTCCGGGCAATGAAAGAAATTCCCACATTTGCGGTAATAGGCAGGGTAAACAAGGGTAAATCCAGTATTGTCTCAGCTCTGGCAGAGGATGACACTGTTGTTATCGACAGCAGCGCGGGCACGACGCTTGTATGTCAGGAATATCCTGTAAAGGTGGATGGCCAGACAATTATTATGCTGATCGACACACCCGGGTTTCACCAGGCCCCTCGCGCCCTGGCCTGGATGAAGGAGAGTGAAGTTTCTTCAGCAAATCGGCGTGAAGCGGTACATGGATTTTATGAACACTTTAAGGGCACAAATGAATTTGTTGACGAATGCCGCCTGCTTGAGCCGATTCTGAAGGGGGCGGGGATACTCTATGTGGTCGACGGCGCCAGGCCTTTCAGAAGGAATTTCGAGGCGGAAATGGAGATTCTTCGATGGACCGGACAGCCGCGAATGGCCCTTATAAATCACATAGGGAAAGACGATTTTTCCAAAGACTGGAGACCGGCCCTTGACCAGTATTTCAGCATTGTCAGAGAGTTCAATGCCCAGAAGGTGCGGTTTCAGGACAGGCTTGATCTCTTTCACGCCTTTCGGGAATTGAACAAGACATGGCAACCCGGTGTGGATAAGGCAATCCATTTTCTTAAGACAGAATGGCAAAGACGTGAAAGGGAAGCCGCGCATATTATGGCGGAGATGCTGGCGGATGAGCTGAAGTATTTCATCGAGATTCCCCTTGAAAGCCATGAGAAGATTGATGATTATCGCGCGGGTCTGGAATCAAAATTTCATGACCGGCTGCGTAAGATAGAGCAGAAATCGCGACTGGCGATAGAAAGCCTGTATCACCACAAAAACATCGAACGTGACTACGCCGAGATGGAAAAGCCGGTCTTTCAGCGGGACCTTTTCGAAGAATCGACCTGGAATATCCTTGGCCTTGCTCCAAGGCAGCTTTTATGGCTTGGGGCCGTTGCCGGCGCGGCCCTGGGCGGCACATTTGATGCCGCTGTAGGCGGTTCTTCATTTTTCGCCGGCGCTGCCGGAGGGGCATTGATCGGGGCAGGGTCTGTTGCCTATTTTTCTACCAGGAGGTTTGCCTCCATTGAACATGTGACCAGGCTGTTAAAGGGAAACCGCATAGTCAGGGTCGGCCCGCATAAAAATCAGAATTTTCCATGGGTGCTGCTTGACCGGGCCATGCTTCACCTGTTCACGGTCCAGGATTTTGCACACAGCCGCAGAGAGAAATTAGTGATTCAGGATCCGGAACAGGCCGGGATAGCAAGGCGCCTTAAACCGGATCAGCGGAAGGAACTTGCCAGGGTCTTTAACGCGCTCCGCAAAAGGCCTTCCGCTGAAAATGAAAGAGAAAAACAGAATCTTGAGAAGATTTTGCTGAAAATTATCTCTGATGAATTCGAAAAAATTCCCGGAAACGTCATTCCCGCGAAGGCGGGAATCCAGTGATATCAGTCACTTACAGATTCCCGCTGGAGTTTATTCACGAACTTGATTCGGGGCTGGAATGACGTAATTTGGACTTCCAAGGAAGTCAAAAGCAACTTTGTGACTCATAGTGATCTTGCATTGGTATAAGGTTTAAGCTTGCAAGGTATACGGAAAGACATAATACACTCGTAGGGGCGCCTGGCGTGACGACTTGTCACGCCGAAGCTTTTGCGAAGGCGGAAGCCTTGGCGAAGGCGGCCGTCCGCCCGGTTTGGCATGCACGAAACCGGTTGCACCTGGAAACCAAAGAGGCCCCGGCGCTCTCCTTCCATGACCGAAGGGCATCTGCGTTATGCCAAAGGAGCAGCTCGTCATGCGTGCAGAAGGGATTCTCTTTTATGCAATCTAAATCCTTCATTGTAAGTGATTGACTCAGTCCACTGCACGCCATGGCCCAGAGTAACATGAATTATAGTCTCACTGAAACAAGTCCGTTCATTCCAGGAGAACCCCGGACCCTCTTTTTGTGCTGCACGATCTTTGGAGAGATTTGATTACCCAATAAATCGTAGGGGAAGGCTTGCGCCTGGCGTGACGACTTGTCACACCGAAGCTTTTGCGAAGGCGGAAGCCTTGGCGAAGGCGGCCGTCCGCCCGGTTTGGCATGCACGAAACCGGTTGCACCTGGAAACCAAAGAGGCCCCGGCGCTCTCCTTCCATGACCGAAGGGCATCTGCGTTATGCCAAAGGAGCAGCTCGTCATGCGTGCAGAAGGGATTCTCTTTTATGCAATCTAAATCCTTCATTGTAAGTGATTGACTCAGTCCACTGCACGCCATGGCCCAGAGTAACATGAATTATAGTCTCACTGAAACAAGTCCGTTCATTCCAGGAGAACCCCGGACCCTCTTTTTGTGCTGCACGATCTTTGGAGAGGTTTGATTACCCAATAAATCGTAGGGGCAGACCTGAGTGTCTGCCCGGTATGTTCCTATTCGCAACAATTGTCGGGCCGACAGCCGCCTTCGTTTTGGTAAACCGGAACTACGTCGGGCCAGGCACTGGCCCCTACGGTTAAACACAAATATTTACCCGGTGGCCTTTCACCGAGGGTAAAAAAGCTTCGTTTCTTATAGGTTGCCGCGAAGCGGCATAAAACAACTTTTTACGAGTGTAACACCACTGATCCTTCTATAAAATCAACCTATTACCTTTTCCTGTCGTAATGTGGCAATTTCTTCTTCACTGTAGCCCAGACCCGACAGTATCTCGTTCGTGTGCTCGCCCAGCTTCGGGGCCCTTTGCCTGCATGTGGCAGGGGTCTCGCTGAAGTCCCAGGGAAATCCGGTCATCTTGATCATGCCCCAGTCAGGATGGTCAAAATTGATAAAATAGTTGTTGGCCAGGGCCTGGGGATCATTCGTCACCTCTGTGGGCGTCTGAACCGGCGCGAATATGCACCCTTCTTCTCCAAGTATCCTGAACCACTCATCCCTGTCGCGTTCGGCAAATTTCGTGTCCAGAATTCTGACAAGTTCTTTGGCGTTTTGTCCCCTCGCCTTTATGGTATTGAATTTGGGATCATCAGTCAGTTCCTCTATTCCCATGGCTTTGCATATCTTCGGCCAGTAGCGGTCCGGGTCCAGATGGGCGATGATGATCCACTTTCCATCTTTGCAGCGGTAATGGTTGTAGACAGGATTTCCGGCCTTTGCCCTCACCTCTCTGGGAAATTCCTGCCCCCATATTGCGGGTGCGGCCATAATAAAGGCCAGGGAACCTATGACGCTTCCCATAAGCGATGTGTCCACCACCTGCCCCCTGCCGGTCTTTTCTCTGGCAAACAGGGCCGCGGTAACACCCCACGCGCACATCAGAGCGCCCATTTCATCGCCTATGCCCGGCAGTATCTGTGTGGGGGCGTCTCCCTGTTCTCCGCAGGACATCATCAGTCCGCTGCGGCCGATGCCCGTGTAGTCAAAGGAAAGCGAGTTCGCGTCCGGCCCCTTGCGGCCCCAGCCGGATGCATGGGCATATATAAGCCGCGGGTTTCTCTTGAGCAGATCCTCCGGCCCCAGGCCTATTCTCGCAGGCGCGCTGATGCTCATGTTATTCAGAAAGACATCCGCCTCATCAATCAGCTTATGTATAAGTTCTTTTCCCTTTTCGGATTTCAGGTCCAGAACAATGCTTCTCTTGTTCCGGTTTCCATGTTCAAAATAGTAGTTTCTGTCTCCCGATTTACCGGCCATGGCCTCCACGACCTTCATGAAACCCCTTCCCGGATCACCGCCCGCTGACTCCACCTTTATGACATCAGCGCCCAGGTCGCCCAGCCTCATACCGGCAACCGGCCCCTGCTGAAACATGGTTATTTCTACGACTTTTACTCCATCCAATGGTCCCTTCATTCTGTTATATCCTCCTGTGTTCAATCCTTTATCCTTTTTCCGGTACGACAGCGCTCCTGAATGAGTTTTAATTTATTAGTAAGATCAGAAGATTAAGTCAAGGGCATAATAAAGCATGGGGCGGGAATGACGTTTTCGGGACTTTTTACGAGACCATCAATATTGACACGGCACGCCGGTACAGGGTATAAGATTTACGGTCTGCGGTAAATCGTTTTCCCTTACACCTTAAACCGTTCACCGTAAACCGTGTACCTTAAGCCGTATACCTTAAACCTTTCTTTTTATCGGGGTATTATATATGACCATTGCCTATCTTGACTGTTTCTCAGGCATAAGCGGCGACATGTTTATCGGGGCGCTTCTTGATGCCGGGCTTCCCTTTGACGAACTGAAAAAGACAATCGATTCCCTCCCCTTTGAGGGCTATTCCATAAGACATGAAAAGGTTATGAAAAACGGGCTCTCCGCGACCGGGTTTTTCGTCCATTTTCATGAACACCACCATACGCACCGCAATCTCAAGGACATTAAAGAGATCATAAACAAGGGCCAACTCAAGGATAAGGTCAGGGAGAGGGCCATTAGAATCTTTCAATCAATAGCCGAAGTGGAAGGGAGCATACACAATCACCCGCCCGAAGAGGTGCACTTTCATGAAGTGGGAGCGGTTGATTCCATTATAGATATTGTTGGCGCTGCCTTTGGAATGGATTATCTCGGCATCAGATCTGTCAGCGCCTCGCCTGTTCCGCTCGGCTCGGGGTTTATTAAAAGCGGTCATGGAATGATACCTGTCCCGGCACCCGCAACCATCTCCCTGCTTAAAGGCATACCCGTATATGATTCGGGTCTTAAAACCGAACTTGTTACGCCGACCGGGGCGGCCCTGTTAAGGGAATTTGTCGGCTCCTTTGAGGGAATGCCCCCCATGGTGGTGGAAAGGGTAGGTTACGGCGCCGGAACAAGAGACCTTACTGACAGGCCGAACATGTTAAGGATAATCATCGGTGCAGAAAAGAAAGACGCACACACTGAGACCGTGGTGCTTTTACATGCCAACATCGACGATTCTAATCCCGAATGGCTGGGATATATTATGGAAAACCTTTTCAGGGCCGGAGCCCTGGATGTTGTTTTTATCCCCGTGCAGATGAAAAAGAACCGGCCCGGAACGCAGATCGAGGTGATCGGGCCGCCTGATTTAAAAGATACTCTAACGAATATACTGTTCATGGAGAGCACCACCCTTGGAGTGAGATATGAATACAGCCAGCGGGCGGTCCTCGCAAGGGAGGAAACAACAATAAGCAGCCCCTTTGGTGAAATTAAGGTGAAAAGGATTACACGGCCTGACGGCACGGCCTTTATTCAGCCTGAATATGAGACGGCCAGAAAGATCGCGGAAGAAAAGGGGATACCCCTTAGGGATGTCTACACCATGATATTGTCTGCGAATAACCCTGAATAACCGGAGAGAAATAATTCTCATTTCATGGATAACCTAAATAATAATACTCCATCGCCGACAGGTCTATTCAGACAGGCCGGGTCAGCCGGTAAGATAATATTGCTGATTGCCGCCTGGTTTGGCGCAGGATTCATTCCCTTCGCCCCCGGCACCTGGGGCAGCCTTGCGGCCCTGCCATTCGCGGCAGGGGCATACAGCCTTGGCATTATTCCCTCCTGTCTATCT
Organism: uncultured Desulfatiglans sp.; assembly: GCA_964547435.1. GTDB lineage: Bacteria > Desulfobacterota > DSM-4660 > Desulfatiglandales > HGW-15 > CAZJOB01. The sequence goes on from CAZJOB010000019.1 coordinate 15,632, forward strand.
CTTGTTATTATTATTCTTCTTTCTATATGGATATCAGGCGCCGCGTCAAAAATATCTAAGAGTGATGACCCCTCATTTGTGGTTATAGATGAGACAGCGGGGATCTTTGTCACCCTGTTTTTGATGCCAATCTCATGGACAACTGTTATCGCGGGTTTTATCCTGTTCCGGTTTTTTGATATATTAAAACCCTTTCCCGTGGGTCTGATAGACCGAAAGGTCAAAGGCGGGGCCGGGATTGCGCTGGATGACGTAATGGCCGGGGTGTACGCGAATGCGGGGGTGAGGGTTATATTGTTTCTTGTTGGTTGATATGCGTTAATCACTCCTGAGTAAAAAACTCACCGGGCATTAAATAGCACAGGGTGCAAGGATTAAGGCGCATCCGCCTTCGCCGAAGGCTACTGCGGGACAAGGGGCGCATGGCTCAGGGCGCAGGGAAAGAGGGGTTATAATATTGTAGGGGCAGGCTCCCATGCCTGCCCGCAGATGGCGGTGCAAGATAATAGTTCATCGGGCAACCAGCCGCCTTCGATCCGGTGAATCGGAGCTATGGCGGAGGAAAGGGGCATTTCACGGAAGTGGCTTACAAATATAATACAGAATAGAAGCCTGATTGATGCAAAGGCAAAATCCCTCCCTGCCTTCACTTTAAAAAAGGGAGGGGGTGGCTCCTCATTTTCAAATGGAAAGAGGATAAGGTTGATGAACTTGTAAAACTGAATTATAACGCTTCGCGGCAACCTATGAGCAACTTTGTTACTTATGTGATGATTTTTCCGAAATAAAACAATTTATTACGAGAACACTATGAATTATTAATAACTCAAAACCATATTCTCAAAACCATATTATCATTTGTAGGGGCAGGCACGGGTCGGCCCCTACGGTTAATTTTTCA
>CAZJOB010000019.1:16542-22204 GCA_964547435.1 uncultured Desulfatiglans sp.
TACGACTGAATATGAATTTACACTCTGTGGCCTTTCACCGAGGGCAAAAAAGACTTCGTTTCTCATAGTTTGCCGAGAAGCGGCATAAAAAAGCTTTTTACGAGTTTATCAAAATTGCATTCGCCTCCTTTTGAAAAGGGACATCTCTTTACTCCCTTTTTTATAAAGGAACCCCCCCTTTTGCAAAGGGGCATACCTCACTCCCAATTTTGTAAAGGGGTATCCTCTCACTCCCCCTTTCGTAAAGGGGGCAGGGGGGATTTAAAAAGGTTGATTCATCAAAAAGGAACCATTTATGAATAAAAATCTTAGCGACCTCTTAACAACCAAATCCCTGACCCTCTCTGTTGCCGAATCATGCACGGGCGGGCTTATAGGTCACATTATAACAGAGACACCTGGCAGCTCCGTCTGTTTTATGGGAGGAATAATAAGCTACAGCAACCGGGCCAAATGCGAACTCCTCGGAGTGGCTGAGGAAACCATCAACAGATATGGCGCCGTGAGTAATGAGACCGCGAAAGAGATGGCCAGGGGCGTAAGAGAAAGGTTCCACACGAATATCGGCCTTTCGGTTACGGGCATTGCAGGACCCGATGGCGGAAGCGATGAAAAACCGGTTGGCACAGTATATATAGGGTACTCGGATGAGAAGAGCCTGTTTTCGGTCAGGTATCTGTTTAAGGGAAACAGGGCGGAGATAAAACAGAAAACCGCTGACACCGCGCTTGAAAATATAAGGAGGTATCTGAATGGCGATACGTTCCTTCCTGGCGTTTGAGCTCCCTTCGAATATCATGGCCGAGGTAAAAAGGATCTATGGAGAAGTCCGAAAGACCGGCCTTGAAGCGGGATGGGTAAGACCGGAGAACATTCATCTTACGGTCATATTCATGGGTGATGTGAATGAAAAAGAGATCGATGCTATTATTTCATCCATTGATCCCATAGCGCCCAAATACAAACCTTTTGATATTTCTCTTGGAAGAATGGGATTGTTTCCTGGCATAAAACGGCCAAGGACAATATGGCTTGGCCTCAATGGTGATATTGGAGGGATTGCGTCCCTCAAGTCCGAACTGGAAAAACCCCTTGAATCATTCGGCATAGAACCGGAAAAAAGGGCCTTCAGGCCACATCTGACCCTCGGAAGATTCCGCAAACCCGTAAACAAGCCGGACATCCTTAAAAAGGTAATGGACGATTACGCGAATATCTCCGGGCCAACCGGAATGCTCGATAGACTTGTTCTCTTTAAAAGCGAGCTCAAACCGGGCGGGTCTGTTTACACACAAATACACTCCTGGCCGTTACAAGCCACAGTGTCAATATAGTCATGTCGGGTTGCTTCGCTTAACCTGATCTACATTCCCCCTTGACATTTTTCCTAATAAGCAATATATTGCCGGTTACACGCAATTTCAGGAGCTAATAAGCAATATATGTCTTATAGTATAGACTTTTCAGTGGCATCCAGTAACCAGATAGAAACTGTTCTCTGCAAGCGCCTTGAAGGGATAAGACTTTCCCGCAATATTACTCAGGCGCAGCTTGCCGAAGAGGCTGGCGTCTCTCTGAGGACAATAGGCCGGCTTGAAAAAGGTCAGGGTGTTTCCATGGATACATTTATCCGGGTTATGATCGCACTTCGAATACAGCAAAACCTTGAGGCATTGCTGCCGGACCCGACTGTTAGACCTATTGAACGGGTCGAAATGGGCGCCGAAGAGCGCAGGCGTGCGAGCACAGCCAGATCCATTAATGAGCCACCGGTATGGTCATGGGGTGACAACGAGGTTGACGATGATCAATGACGGCCGTGTCATTCTATGGGGAAGCGTGATTGGAGCAGTCTCCTGGCTTGAAGACAGGGAAATCGGGGTCTTCCAGTATGCTCCCGACTTCCTTAACAGCGGCATTCAGCTTTCACCACTCATGATGCCCCTCAGAGATTTCCCCTATGAATTCCCGGCCCTCAGCAGAAATACCTTTAAAGGACTGCCCGGTTTGCTCGCTGACTCGCTCCCGGACAGATTTGGAAACGCTGTCATCGATACCTGGCTTGCTTCCCAGGGACGATCCCCGGAGAGCTTTAATCCGTTAGAACGCCTCTGTTATACCGGAACACGAGGTATGGGGGCGCTGGAATACCAGCCGGCTGCACTCGGGCCTTCAGCAAGCATTCGCACGGTTGAGATCGCGAGCCTGGTCGGTCTGGCCAACCGCATCCTTGATGAACGTACAGGTCTTCACGGCATCTTCTCCGGTGAGGACGACAGGGAGGCAATAAACGACATCCTCAGGGTCGGGACATCTGCGGGCGGAGCAAGGGCCAAGGCAATTCTTGCCTGGAATAAGGAAACCAATGAATTCAGGTCAGGCCAGGTTGAGGCCGGAAAAGGCTTTGAATACTGGATTATGAAATTTGATGGAATAACAGGCAGCCATGATACTGAAACCGCTGTTCCCATGGGATATGGGAGGATCGAATATGCCTATCATCTTATGGCTGTAAAGGCCGGGATAGAGATGATGCCATGCCGTCTTCACCATGAAGGAGGGCGCAGCCACTTTATGACTAAGAGGTTTGACAGGAGTGACAGCGGCCGGAAACTGCACATGCAGTCGCTTGGGGCCATTGCCCATTTTGATTACAGGCAGCCTGCGAGTTATTCCTATGAGCAGGCGATCCAGGTCATTCTAAGGCTGGGACTATCCCGCAGAGATATGGAACAGCAGGTATTGCGCGCTTTCTTCAATATAGCGGCCCGTAACTGTGATGACCATGTCAAGAATATAGCTTTTCTTATGAACCGGAAGGGTGAATGGCGGCTGGCCCCGGCCTTTGATGTCTCATACGCCTGGAATCCGGGCGGTGAATGGACAGGTCAGCATCAGATGAGTGTGAACGGCAGGCGGGACTGGTTTGAACGCGAAGATCTGCTTGCACTGGCCGGGGCCGCCGGCGTCAAAAAGGCGCGGGCAAAGCAGATGATTCAACAGGTTATAGAGGTTGTTAGACGCTGGCCGGATTTTGCCGAAGAGGCGGGAGTAAATGATGAACAGGCTCATAAAATAAAGAACACTCATCGCATAAACCTGTAAAAGCCTGGTGTCCATTTAAAAACGCCGGTTATTGAATGAACGCTGTCAAGTATCAGACTGGGAGGCTGTCCGGGAATAGCCCATGGTATCATTCCTGCAATGGCAGATGGTTCTGTGGCAAAAGTCGAAAAACATCATTTTTCGTCATTCCGGTGAAAGCCGGAACCCAGTGTTTTCATTGAATTTTAAAAGAGCGTCCCCCTTTAATAGAGTATAGTGTAATGAAGTCATTATTTCATGGACGTACCCATTGAAATTGACATTCCGTTTCGAGATAGATGATAGTTTCAGGATCTGGAGGTATTTCGATGAAAAAGTTTTCACGAAGAGATTTTCTTGCACAATCTGCTGTCGGTGCGATAGCGCTGACCGTTCCGACACTTTTGAATGGATCGGTATTCGCAGCCGAAGAGGCAAAGACCGGACCGAAAAACGTTGCGTCGGCGCATGCTGGAGAAGTACGAAACCGGGCGGAAGATGTGCTGAAAATCAGTGATGACGACACTATTCGTGACATACTAAAACGTCGCATCGACGTGGAGAAGCACGCGGTTGGAATGGCCGTATGCGTAATTACCCCGGGCCGACAGAGCTTCGTGACATGGGGACGGGAGCGCTTGTCTGACAATCGACCAGTCACACCGGATACGGTGTTCGAGATAGGCTCTATTACAAAGGTGTTTACCGCTCTCCTCCTGGCTGACATGGTGCGGCGCAGTGAGATGAGGCTTAATGATCCTGTTGCGCGCCATCTGCCAAGCGACTTCCATATACCTTTATTAAAAGGGCGACAGATCACGCTCGCCGACCTGGCAACCCACACCTCCGGGCTCCCGCGTTGGCCAACTTCTTTCGCCGGTCCGCCGCCCTCTCCCGGCGTTCTGGATGAGATGGCCCGGTTCAGCATTGAAAAATTCAAGACCTGGCTCGCAAACTTCCGACCGCAGTCTCCGCTGTTCGCCGGGGCCGAGTCTGCGAAAGGCTGGTTCTACTCCAACATCGGTTACGCACTGCTCGGCCTGGCGATAGCTTATCGCGGCGGGCAACCATACGAGAGCCTGTTGCAGGTGAGGGTGCTTGATCCGATGGGTCTCCAGGATACTACCTTCAAGCCTACAAAGGCAATGCTGTCCCGTCTGGCAGAAAGCCACGATGCAAAGCTGACGCCAATACCGCCTTTCGAAGGCGGCATCTTCATTGCCGCCGGCGCTCTTCGCTCCACTCCGCGCGATCTTACGAGGTTCGCCGATGCTATTCTGGCAGGCTCAGGATCGACTATCGCATCAGACGAGAAGATTCTGCTCTCGATACGGCAGCCCGCGCCGTGGATTGGCGGATTTCAGGCTTTGGGCTGGGAGGTGCTGAACGCCCCTGGCGGCGCGTTCTTAAGCAAAGATGGCGTAACACAGGGCCAGGCCGCGTCGATTGTAGTCGATCCGGACAAACATATCGCCATCGTGGTCTTATCCAACACTGCCCCGGATTTGAGTGCGTCCACGCTCTCGGGCGGCGGAATCGGAGCCGCTGACATCGCGCGTCATCTTCTGCGGCCTAAAATTCCCATGGATGGTCAGGGCGGAGCCAGATACTAACCATCATTGTAGAATCGGGGTTGTCAATGGGGACAATCCTATATTCTCCAGGCAAATACAGAAGGCTTATAAAACCAGGAAGTCTTTTTTGTTATCGTGCGGTTCGTGAATTGGGCGTAACAGCTACAGCATTAGCCGGAAAATTGAGTCCGACCCAATCCTGGGCAAGCAGGTCGGTTTTATGGGGTAAGGCGGTAGTGGAAGAGATGAATCTTAAGGTAGTAGATTATGGAAGTTGAAGTCATTATTTCATAAACCGCCCCCAATGATTACACATTTCATGATTATCCGTTTGACAATAAAGACCCAACAGACTAAAATAAGTAAACTAATCAGATAATTGAGAGGTATCCATCTATGAGAAATTTAAATATTCATGAGGCAAAAACAAAGTTATCCTCCCTGTTATTAGAGGTCGAACAAAAAGGGGAGACCTTTCTTATTTGCCGCAACGGAAAACCGGTCGCGGAAATTGTCCCTCATAAAAAACAGAACCGCCTGGCGTATCACCCTGCTTTGAGTAAAATTAAGATCAAATATGATCCTTTAGAAGACCTTTCGAATGAAGAATGGGGGGAAATAGAATAATGCTTCTGGATACATGCGGTCTTCTCTGGCTTGCCCATGAACAGGAAAAAATAAGCCGTGAGGTTCTTAAAATGATAGATGAATCACCGGTTGTATTTGTCTCCGCTATTACCTCATTTGAAATAGCATTGAAATATAAAGCGGGCAAACTCTTGCTTCCTGTTCCGCCAAAAGACTGGTTCAGAGAAATACTAAGACACCACGATATTTCAATTATTGATCTTGATAAAAATATTTGCATAAAAGCAACAGAATTGCCGGATATTCACAGAGATCCTTGTGACAGATTTATTATTGCAACAGCATTATTAAATAAGCTGCCTGTAATTACCGCTGACAGACGTTTTCATCAATATGGGGTAACAGTTTATATCTAG
>CAZJOB010000020.1:0-3443 GCA_964547435.1 uncultured Desulfatiglans sp.
CTCCCCATTATGAAAAATTTGCCTGATTTTCAAATAACATATCACACCGCAAAGCCTGGACTTTTCTACATAGACTGTTTTGCGCCCGGTTATTTCATTCATTCGGTTAGCGTCTTCTGTAAAGTGTCCATCAAAATTTGAAGTTCAATTTCGTAATATGAGTTTTATTTCAATGACTTGAAGAGATTTCAGGAGATATTTTCCTGCCGTCCCATAAATTTATGGGACGGCTGTCACAGGCGGCATGAAAGTTTGTAGAAACTGGCGGTTTGCGAGTTCATGCATTAAGTTATTCCGCTGTAAGATAAACTAAAAAAGAGATTTTCTGATAGATTGGCAAAAGATCGCCTTTTGCTTTTTAGGGCGGCTCCGAATAAAGTCTCGGGACCGGATCTTCGAGTGGCTGGGGGTTTTAAGGGTTGCGGGGTTTTTGATGACAAGCCCATGTTGTATCAGAGGCCGCAAGAAAGATTTTGTAAGTCTGCTGCCCAGGTCCGGCTTTTGGTAATTAAACCTTGTTTTTCCCCAGTTCCTCTTTAACGGCCATGCCCAGTCTTTCCAGTGTGAGAGGTTTCTTCAGGTACTGGCCGGCGCCGAGTTCCTGAGCCTTTTTCACTTCATTTGTCTCAACAAAGCCGCTCACGATAATGGCCTTTTGACCGGGATGCATCTTTATGATTTGTTCGTATGTCTCCCTGCCGTTTATGCCTGGGTTCATAATCATATCAAGCAATATCAGGTCAGCAGTATTTTCTTTCATAAATGCGACAGCCTCTTCTCCGCTGGAAACGGCGATGGTTCTGTAATTCAGAACACTCAGTATTGAACAGGTTATCTCTCTCTGACTTTCGATGTCATCAACAATTAGGATGGTTTCTCCGTTTCCTTTTAAATCTTCAATAGATATTTGCGAGTCGGATTTATATATCTCATGCCTGGTTATGGGGAAGTATAATTCAAAGGTGGTTCCGTTTTTATTGCTTGATACATCAACATATCCGTCATGATCCTGCACTATGTTCCATACGACAGCTAGGCCCAGACCGGTTCCACTTCTGCCGATATGCTTTTTTGTGAAAAACGGCTCAAAAATTCTGTCAAGATAATCATCCGGTATTCCTGAGCCATTGTCGAATACGGACAACACGGCGTATTCACCGATTTTCACATCCTCATATTTTCTTATCGGCCTGTCCAGATACCGGTTATCGGTTGAAATAATAATATTCCCGCTGCCTTCAATGGCTTCCGAGGCATTTGCCACCAGGTTCATGATAACCTTTCTCAGGTGAATAGGAGAGCCATTTATGTTGAGCAACTCATTGTCGAATTTTGTTTTGACCTTAACAGAGGGGTAGAAATGCTCAAGTTTTTTAAAATCAGGTGATGCCAGATACTCTTTTATTACGAGATTTAGATTTACTGGTTCTTTTGTTGAAGCGACTCCTCTCGCGATTGTGAGAAGGTCCTGAACAATGGCGACCGCGCTGTTTCCGGATTTCTGTATTGTTTCTATCGGCCTTCTAAGCTTACTGTCTTCCGGCAGATCGAGCAGGAGCAGTTCGGGATAACTTACAATCCCTGATAAAACATTATTCAGATCATGGGCTACTCCGCCCGCCAGCAGGCCGAGGGACTCCATCTTTTTGGACCGGGCGAGCCTTTCTTCATTGTCTCTCAGCTTTTTCTCTGTCAGTTTGCGCTCTGTAATATCCTGAATTACCCCGTAAAACCTGACCGGATTGCCATGAATGTCTTTTTCAACAGATTGCCAGACGCTGATGTGGCCTGTTGTTCCGTCGGAGTAGAATATTCGGTGTTCAATTTGCCTGCTTAAACCGGGCTCAGTTCTGCCTGTCATATTCTGAAAAAATTCTTTAAAGGCCGGCAGATCACCTGGGTGGACAAACCGCCGGAAGTATTCATCCCGGGACATGGTTTGTCCGCCCATCTGTCTGGTGGTGGTCTTTAATATTCTATAGAAATGGTCATTGAAAATAAAAATATCCCTGTCAACATCAAATTGGTATGGACCGAGTTGAGCAATCTCCAGGGCATCGGCCAGTTTTTTCTGAAGATCTTCCTGTTCCTTTTCAGCGCGTTTGCGTTCAATCGCGTTACTCAGGGTTCCTCCGATCACACGAAGAAGTATCTGAGTATCATTTGCCCAGGCTTGTGTACTTTTAATGGAGACCAGGCCGAGAAACCCTATCAGGCGATCATCTAGTTTCATAGGCACTCCGATAACCGATTTTACATTTTGGGCCTCAAGAAACTCCCTATCGGACCTGAATTCATCAGAAATACCGGCAACATCAGAGATATTTAAATCCTCATGTCTGCGGACATGTTCGGCCAGTAACGGGTTACATTCGGAGAATTTCCTGTTCCGAATATTTTCAATTTTAGAAACAATACCATCGGCGCACCATTCGTGTGTGTTATTTACTGTATCATTATCATTATTAAACAGAATAACATAGGCGCAATCCGCCCCTGAAAAGGCGCCTATGGAGGCTAGAGCGCGATTGATGCCAACGTCTATTCTGTCCGAAGCAAGCCCCACGAATTCAGAGGAAATCTCATTTATCAGTCTCTCGAAATCAGCCCTCTGTGAAAGCAACTCCTGAAGTCGCTTATGTTCGGTGATATCAAAGGATACAGCGATAATAACCGGCTGGCCGCCCAGTTCTGCCGCGTTCAGATGGACTTCACTCACATATTCGGAATGATCCTTTCTCACGGATACGGACTCAAAACTAACGGGCTCTCCTGGTTTGAGCTTTTCCCAGATATTAGAGCGGTCATCCCTTGTAATGGTTTCGGGATCAAGAACCTGTATAGTTAGTTTCAGCAGTTCAGCTCTCGGATACCCTTTTACTCTGCATGCCTCATCATTTACCAGAATGATGTTGCCTTCAAGGTCATGCACAATAACATCTCCGGGCAGATTTTCGAGAATAATTCTTAAGTTTTTTTCATTCTCCACCAGGGTATCTTCGGCTTGTTTCTGCTTCAGGGCGCTCACAAATATATTTCCGGTTGTTTTCAGAAGCAGGGTATTTTCTTCCCTCCATAACATCTTCTTTTTTACATAATCAAATCCCATGAAGCCGAACAGCCTGTCCTTATACTCCAGGGGGACGGCAACAGTCGAACGAATATCCTGAGACTGTAGAGACTCTCTTTCAGAAGCGGCAACATCGGGCAGTTCATCAATATTGTAAATGAGTATGGGTTCTTTTTCTTTCAGACTTTTCATCCACCATGGGAATAAATCAACGGGAAGTTTTTTCAGATTATTTATCTGCGGTTTAATTTCCTTTCTGCACCATTCATGGGTGTTATCAATTGTCAGGCCATCCTCGCTGATTATAAATACGTAACAGCGGTCTGCACAGACAAATTTCCCCAGAAGCTTTAATGAAAAATTTATTGTTTTT
>CAZJOB010000020.1:3453-13818 GCA_964547435.1 uncultured Desulfatiglans sp.
TTTGATGGAATGTTAATAAAAGATGTGGAGATATCCGAGATCAGGTTTTCAAGTTTCGCGCGATACATGAGGGATTTTTCAGCCTGCTTTTGCATGTCAAAATCCCTTTTAAGTTTATTGAATCTTTGCTCCAGTTCTTCGTAAGTTGGTTTTTTTACCATGGCTTTTCTCCGGGACTTATTTTATGTTATATATATTCAAAATGTCAAAAACTCTTATCATCTTTTTTATTTAGAAAGGAGAAAAATATGATTCAGCCGATTGCCAGCATGAAAAATGCCTTTGATCTCAGTGGAAAGAACGCCATTATCACGGGAGGCAACCGTGGCCTCGGTCTCGGTATTGCCATCGCTATGGCGCAGAGCGGAGCGAACATCGCTATTTTCTGCCGTGACATGAACAAGGCAGAAGATGCCCTTAAAGAGCTTGAAACCTTCGGAGGAAGATATCAGTGTTTCTCATGTGATATTTCGGACATCAAAAGTGTGCGCAAGGCCGTGGCGAAGGCTTATGAATCCTTCGGCAGCTTCGAGATACTGGTGAATAATGCCGGAATATCATGCTTTAATGAACTCCTGAACATGGATGAAGACCTGAGCGACTGGTACAGTGTGTTGAATACCGATTTGAATGGCACAGTCCATATGACATATGAAGTGGGAAAGCGAATGCGTGATGCCGGAAAAGGGGGATCGATTATCAATATTACCTCCAATGCGGCGTTTATTGTGAACAAAACCCAGCCTATGAGCCCTTATCACAGTGCCAAGGCCGCAGCAAATCATTTTACGCGCTGCATGGCCGTGGAACTGGGAAAGTATAATATTCACGTAAATGCCATTGCTCCCGGTTTCACCAATTCCGAGCTGTCAAAATTTATTCCGGAGGATCAGTTTGCCTATATAATAAACCAGATGCCCGCAAGGCGGTTCGGTGAACCGATGGAGGTAGGGGCCATGGCCGTATATCTGGCTTCACCTGCCTCCGCGCAGGTTACAGGCGCTGTATTGGTGATTGACGGGGGATATATGCTGTCCTGTTAAAAAATATTACAGGCTGCCTTAAATCCGGAGGCTATATATATCTCCCGCTTCTCTAATGCCGGGTCCAGTTTATCTGTACAGACAGGCGGGCTGCTGCTGGTAACAGTAAAAGGACATTCGGAGCATTGATTTAAATCATGCTGCCTGGATTACGCATCTAAAATATCATCAACAGCTTTATTATCTGCGTCCATGATATATTGTATACCGCTGATATCTGCCGCTTCATGAGTAAGCGCTGCAATATCGTCACGTGACAGATACTTTAATGAAAATTTTCTGCTGCCTGCCATAAACTGTCTTAAACCCTGAGCCAGCCTTTCATAGTACGTGTAAAGTCCGATGGCGCCGGTGGGCAGTTGTTCATAATCCTTCTCACCTAGCTTGTTGCGCAGATGAGAGGAAGTAACGAAAATATCGTCTTTGGATTGACCGAATCGTTCGATATATACCGGTATCTGATGCGCGTCGATGGTTTTGCCGATCGTTTTTCCAACCATGGCGGCAGCGATCGGGGCGCGGGCCATGCCGATCATCTTTACAAAAGGCGCTCCCATGGCCAGGCCCTTGAATATCTGGTCTTCAAAAGTAAACCCCCCGTTCACGGCAAGAGAAGGTACGTAATGACCCTTATCGGCCAGACGTTTCACATACCGGTATAAAAGTGTGTGCAATTCAACCGGCGGAACTCCCCATTCGTTCATCATGCGCCAGGGACTCATGCCCGTGCCTCCACCCGCCCCGTCAACGGTTAAAAGGTCGATATTATATCTGGAAGAAAACGCTACCGCACGGGCAAGGTCTGCCGGCCGGTAGGCCCCGGTTTTCAGAAAAATATATCTGGCTCCCGCTTTTCGCAGTTCTTCAATCCTTTTCGCAAAACCCTCCTCCGTAACCATCCCTACGCGTGAATGCCGTTCGAATTCCTTAAAACTTCCTCTTTCAAAGGCCTTTATCACTTCCGGATCAGTGGGGTCAGGCAGCACAATATAACCGCGTTCATGCAGGAGTTGGGCTTTTTTCAGGTTGGAAATTTTTACTTCACCGCCGATATCCTTGGCGCCCTGTCCCCACTTGAGTTCCACACATTCAACTCCCAGCTTTTCAATGGCATATTCCTGTACACCCAGTCGCGTATCTTCAATGTTGGCCTGAACAATAATTGCCCCGTAACCGTCACTCTGATAATCATGGTACAGTTTCACCCTTCTTTTTAAATCAACCGTATCAGTAACCCTGCCATCGACAAATTTGGATTCAGGATCCATTCCAGCTACGTTTTCGCCGATAGTAAGCGCTGTTCCGGAGAGCGCAGAGCCAATAGCCAGTCCTTCCCAGTTGTTTTTCGCGATATTTGTTGAGCCTATACCGGAAATTAACCAGGGATATCTGAACCTCAACCCCTCATCCCTGCCGATTTTCACTTCCAGATCAACCGCCGGAAAAATAGCCTTATCGCTGTCGGCTTCGATTCCGTGCGCTCCGGCCGCGGTACCCATAATATTAAAGTGCGAGTAATCGACAGGGTATTTCTTTTCTCCTGCCGTGGTGATAACTCCAAAAGGTTGAGGATACAGCACCTCATGGCCGCGGTATGCGGATTTTCCAATTTCGCACATGCCGATGCATCCATCGACACAGGTCACGCACATGCCTGAGGTCGGAATGATTGAATCCTCAGTTCTGTTCTTTGTAAGAGTGGCTGCTGAAGAGTTTATTCTGGAATATGACATTGTATTCTCCTTTGTTTATTGTATCGATTTATACTGACTTATCAGTCTTTTTTTATTTCACAGGCAACACATGGCGACATATAACACATCAAATCATGGAAATTGTCTTTTTCAATACAGGGCGGTTCAAGATTCGCGCATCCCCCGCATACGGCCTTTTCAGGTTCGTTATAGGTGCATCTCAACTGGCAGGCCGGACATACATACATGCATGCCCCGCATGTTCTGCATATATCCGATTTAATATCAAAGGGGGTTCCTATACTGCGGCTCCCGCCCCTGCCGCGAAAGCTGATAGCCCCCGCCATCATCTGTTCGCTGCACATGCGCACACATAAGCCGCATAATATGCAGTCTTCATATTCCTGTCTGAAGCGCTGTTTCCGAACTCCGTGCGCCGAAGCCAGGTCCTGAATTATTTTTGATTGCGGACATGAGGCAAGCAGGATCTCAATGATCATTTTTCTTGCCCGTACGACACGTTCCGAGGCAGTACGCACCACGAGGCCTTCTTCAGCGGGATAAGTGCAGGATGAGACGAGTTTCGCGCCCGCGCCCTCACCAATCTCCACTATACACAGCCTGCAGGCGCCGTAAGGCGACAAACCTTCCATGTGGCACAGGGTTGGAATGGGAAACCCCAGAAATCGCGCTGCCTCCAGAATGGTGGTTCCCTTTTCCACTGACACATCCAGTCCGTTTATCTTAAGAGATATCATAGCTTAACAGCCCCCTTCATGGAATCTACAGGAGAGATGACATCCTTCCCCCGGGTGAAGACAAGATCACATCTCAGGCATCTTCGCGCCTCCTGCCTGGCCTGTTCCTCTGACAATGCCTTTTCAACCTCCTCGAAATTCTTTACCCTTTTATCCGCTGGAAGGACATAAGGCACGGCCCGTTCAGGTCTTTCGGTTTCGCCTTCTGCTGTTTCGGCAGGCTCTATGAAAACCGCCGGAAGTTTGGGCTCATGCCGCACCTTTAAATCCATTCCCCGCATATACCGGTCAATCATACGCGCCGCCTTCTTTCCTGCTGAAATGGCGTCAATAACAGTATTGGGCCCGGTGACGAGATCACCCCCCGCAAACACACCCGCCCTGTCCGTGACAAAGGTTTCAGGATCTGCCTTAAGCCTGCTGTTACTGTCAATACCCAGACCCTGTGACGGGAAAAAATCGGTCCCGGGCTTCTCCCCGATGGCCACGATCAGTGTATCAAGGGGGACCTTGAATTCAGTTCCGGGCACTGGAACAGGCTTTCTCCGGCCTTTTATATCCACATCACCAAGTTTGTTTCTGATGCATTCGATCCCTGTGAGGCGACCTTCCCTGGAATATATCTTAACGGGTGTAACAAGAGTTTCAAGCTCAACGCCCTCCCTGATTGCCGCTTCAATCTCTTCCTGCCTTACATGCAGTTTAACTGGCGAAACAAGTGTTTCTATTTTCACGCCTTCTTCCAGCGCCGCCTCCACTTCCTCCTCGTAAGCGGGCATCTCATCACGTGTCCGCCTGTAAAAAAGGGTAACGCTTTCAACATCCTTCTGACGAAGGGCCACACGCGCAGCGTCAACAGCAGAGTTGCCGCCTCCAACCACACCGACATGTCCGGAGGCAATCTCCTCGCCTTTAATGTTAAACGCCTTAAGAAATTTTATTGACGGGTAAACGCCTTCCACGTCCTCATCTTCCAGGTTAAGCCGCCAGCTCTCATGAGCGCCGATTGAAAGAAAAACAGCCTCAAAGCCTTCCGCAAAAAGTCCGTCAACAGTTATATCCCGGCCGATCGCGGTGCTGCATTTAACTGTTATGTTATCGTTAAGAAGCGTGCTGATCTCTTTGCGCACGATATCTGCGGGCAAACGATAGGCGGGAAGAGAACACATCAGCATGCCCCCTGGTTCATCATCGGCATCGTAAAGGGTGACTTTGTATCCGAGAATGGAAAGATAATGGGCAGCGGTAAGACCTGCCGGGCCCGCGCCTACAACTGCTATTTTCCTGCTGTCGCCGCCTGACCTTTTCGCGACAGCCGGTTTGTATACGGAAGGATCCACGCGATCCGTAACGAACCGCTTTAATGCCCTGATAGCAATTGCTTCTCCACCCGTGGTTCCCAAATTACATCTGTGCTCGCACTTGCGGTCACATACCCTTGCGCATACAGAAGGGAAGGGATTCGCGTCCCTTATTACCTTATAGGCCTCTTCATATTCGCCCTTTTCCACAAGGGCGACATATCTCCATGGCTCGGTATCCACCGGGCATGCGGCCTGACAGGGGGCCCCAACGAGATCCTTGCACACAAACGCACCGCATCTTTTTTCATAGATATGCTGTTCATATTCCTGTCGGAAATAACGAAGCGTACTCAGGACCGGATTCGCCGCCGACTGGCCGAGCGCGCACATTGTAGTATCCTTTACAACCATGGCCAGTTCTTCCAGCAGGTTAAGGTGTTCAGGTGTTCCTTTACCCTGTGATATGTCTTCAAGAATCTCGTACATCCTCTGGGTGCCTTTACGGCAGGTCAGACACTTGCCGCATGACTCACCTTTAAGAAACGACATGAAATATTTTGCGACATCGACCATACAGGTGTTTTCATCCATGACAATCATTCCGCCTGATCCCATTATGGAACCGGCCTTTGTAAGGCTGTCATAGCTTATCGGGATATCAAACATCTGAGCGGGAATGCATCCGCCCGAAGGTCCGCCTGTCTGAACCGCCTTTATCCTGGACTTTGTGATCGATCCTCCTCCTATATCGTATACTACCTGCTTTATGGGTATCCCCAATGGAACTTCAACGAGTCCGGTATTTCGTATTTTGCCGACAAGGGAAAAAATCTTTGTGCCGGTGTTCCCGAGTATTCCGGTTTTTGCGAACTCCTCTCCTCCCAGGTTGATTATTACCGGTATGTTTGCAAGTGTCTCGACATTGTTTATGCAGGTGGGCTGTCCGAATAATCCTTTCTCAATGGGATAGGGCGGGCGCTGTCTCGGCTCACCCATTTTACCCTCTATGGATCGTATCAGCGCAGTCTCTTCGCCGCAGACAAATGCCCCGGCGCCGCGTACAATCTCGATATTGAAGTCAATTCCCGTCTCCAGTATGTTTTCACCCAGAAGTCCCATCTCTGTTGCCTGTTTGATGGCGATGTTCGCATGTTTTATAGCTAATGGATATTCACTTCGGACATATATGATTCCTTTTGTTGCACCTATTGCAATACCTGCTAAAATCATGCCTTCTATAATGGAATGCGGGTTGCCTTCCAGGATACTGCGATCCATATATGCCCCCGGATCTCCTTCATCAGCATTGCATATGAGATATTTTTCGCCTGTTTCCCCTGTTGATTTTCGGGCCAGATCCCATTTTCTTCCTGTAGGGAACCCTGCGCCGCCTCTTCCACGAAGGCCGGATTTCTGAACCTCCTGAATGATACCTGCTGGATCGGGGTGTGAAAGCACCTTTTGCAGCGCGCTATATCCTCCTGCCCTGATATAATCCAGTATTCTTATCGGATCCAGGAGTTGGTTGTTGCCCAGTATTGTTCTTGTCTGGCCCTTGAAGAACGGGATATCCTGCTGATTGTCATGCCTTATGGATGTGCCGGGCTCCCTGTACAATAACTCTTTCACCGGTTCACCGCTCAGTGCCGAGTCAATTATTACCGGCACATGTTCAGGTCTAAGTTTGGGGTATATAAAATTCCCCGGTTCTACCATAATAAAGGGGTCCATCTCGCAAAAGCCGAGACACCCGGTTAACCTGAGGGCAATCCTGTCGCCTATGTTTCTTTCGAGTATCTGTCTCTTGATGACTCTGATAATATCATTCGCTCCGCTCGCTTGCCCGCCGGTGCCAGCGCACATGATAAGCATTGTCTTCCCTTTATAGGACCTTTCTGAAAGTAGCGCCCGAAGCTCAATAAGATCCTGAATGGTTTGTAAAGATTTCATCAATTTTTTCCTTTTATATTTAAATCTCATCAACCGGTGTCATATCCAGCCTGTGGCCTTCGCATCCGCGTCTGTTGCATACATAAACAGTCGCGGATTTACCGACTGCAATCATAGACATTTTTGTTCCGCATAACTGACAGTTTACAGAACTCTTCAGTGTTTCTCCGCAATGCGGACAAAGAAGCGATGTTACCGCGCCATCAGGGAAATTGTGTTGAGATTCAAAATGATGGCTGCCGTATATGCAGGACAGCCGCAGCCATCCTTTTTCCGGTCCGCATGTTGCCATTAGAGAAATGGAAGGATAGTTATTAATCGGGTGTTCCGAATCCATCAGGCTGTGACCGCATTTAAAACAATTGACCTGAACGGGAAAGATTCTACAGTTTTTTTCCGGGTCAAGAGACTCGGGCCCCCCGTCGGTATGGTCCAGTATCTGCCTTACATCCGCCGTAGTCACATGCCTGAAATAACTGCCATCCGCAACAACAGTGGGGCCTAAAGCGCATGCTCCCAGGCAGCTTACGGTTTCCAGTGTAAACTCCTTATCCTCGGTGGTCTCACCGGACCTGATGGATAATTGTCTCTCAAACTCATCTACAATCCTGCTCGATCCTCTTACATGGCATGCTGTGCCAGAACAGACAGTGATGTAATGTCTGCCCCTCTCATTTAAGCTGAAAGATTTATAAAAAGTGGCGACACCATAGATATCAGTCAGAGAATAATCTGTATTATTCGACAGCAATCGCAATTTATCTTCCGGCAGATACCCGTATAATGATTGTATTTCCTCAAGGATAGATAGAAGCTCACCGTGAGCGCCTTTATGTTTTTCTATTATACCGAGTATATCTTTATCATCCATATTTACTTCCTGCCCAGAGTGTTATTTTTGATGGTTTTCAGAAGAGTTACCTGTATTCTTCACAATGCCAGACACCGCCTTCTGTTGATGAGAGGCCGCAGTTTTCACGATGTTCACAGTTAATGCACAAACCTTTATATTTCTCGGAATCGCATGAATCTTTCAATGAGCTGCATTTTTCCAAAACATTCAACGATTTGCGGGGCTTTTCAACTCTGACTTCAATGTATTCTTCACATTGAAAAACAACTTTACTGGTATTACGCAAAAAAACACAATCATAGACATTACTGCAATTTGAACAGAGGCCATAATACTCATTTTTCTTAAGCATGTTTTTCTCCTGTTCCTGCACTGATAAGCCCGGTTACAATGATAAAAAGGATTGAATTGGGAAGAAATGAAGCATGTTTCATGCCAGTTTTCTTTTTTTTTGAATACGGGTTTAAATGTTTCCGAATAAGGTTGGTAACGCGTTGATTACACGCTGAATAAAATCATTTTTAATAAATTATCAGGATTGATTAAGCCCTTAAACTCAGTGAAAGCCTATAAAATGAGAGGGATGATATAGGGGAAATTTGTATCATTGGTGAAAAATTACCCGGTTTTCAATTTTTCTCTCAGGGTTTTCCTGTCGATTCCTAGAATTTTTGCGGCACGAGTCTTATTGCCATTTACACTCGCGACAACATTATTGACATACTCTCTTTCAACCTCAGAGAGTTCCCGGTTGAATCCCGTATCATATTTCGCGGAAAACCGCATCAATGAAGGCAGATCAGTAACATTGATAATATTGCCGTCGTTCATGACTACAATGCGCTGGATCAGATTTTCCAGCTCTCTTATATTGCCCGGCCAGTTGTATTTCTTGAATACCTGCAGTGTTTTATCGGAAAACCTGATAGCCGGCTTATTTAATTCTTTGGAGAATTTTGCTGCAAAGTGCTGCAATAGGAGTAAAACATCATTTTCTCTTTCCCTTAGGGGGGGAAGATTAATATTGATAACATTTAATCTGTAAAAAAGATCCTCCCTGAACACCCCTTTTGCGACAAGGTCGCCCAGGTTTTTATTTGTCGCGGCTATGATCCTGACGTCAATTTTCTGCGGCTGCCTCGATGAGAGCATGTATATCTCCTTATCCTGCAGGACCCTGAGCAGCTTTACCTGCATGGCCGGGCTTGTCTCGCTGATTTCATCAAGAAAAATCGTTCCGCCGTCAGATGTCTGAAAAAAACCGGCCCTGGTTTCAAATGCCCCTGTGAAAGCCCCCTTCATATAACCGAAGAGTTCACTTTCAAGCAGGTTTTCAGGAATGCCCCCGCAATTAACAGGCACAAAGGGCGCCGACGCCCGCGAGCTGGTATAATGGATCGCTCTGGCGACCAGCTCCTTGCCCGTTCCGCTTTCTCCCGCTATAAGCACGGTTGCCGAGGTTGACGAGGATTTTTCTATCTGACTGTAAATCTTTATGATAGCCTTTGATTCACCGATAAGGCCATAGGGAATCGAGTCGCTTTTCATCCTTGTACGCATTGCCTTGCGTAAAGCCAGTTTGTCCAGGGTCTTTCTTACAACCGAAAGCAGTTCCTTATCAGTGAACGGTTTGGCAATATATTCATCCGCCCCGGTCTTAACCGCTTTTACTGCTCCTTCGATTGAAGGATACCCGGTTATGACCACTGTTTCAATATCATGAAAATTATCTCCGACATGCTTGATCAGGCTATGACCGCTGATGCCGGGCATTTTTATATCCGTGATAACAAGATCGACATGTGTTGTTTCAAGGGTATGAATGGCCTCCGGAACATTAGGGGCAGTGTATATATGGTATCCTTCAGGTTCAAGGTTTCTTCGGATCACTTCAAGGGTATCCGGAGAATCATCGACAACCAGAATATGTTCTTTATTATTATTGTTCATAATAGCGTGCTTACATTTAGGTGCCTTAATTTACAGGCAGTTTGATCTCAAATGCCGTACCTTGCCCGGCTTTACTGTCAACAGTTATCGTGCCCCCGTGTGTTGTTATGATTCCATGAACAACAGCCAATCCCAGACCGGTTCCTTCATTAACCTCCTTGGTGGTAAAAAAAGGAAGAAATATTTTTTTCATATTTTCTTCTTTTATACCTTCACCGGTGTCTTTTACAACAATTAAAACATGATTATCAAGTGCACGGGTCTGTATATATATTGAGCCGCCATTTTTCATAGCCTGGATCGAGTTGACTGCCAGGTTAACCAGAACCTGGGTCATCTGAGCCGCGTCCGCGTTTATCCCCGGAATATCAGGATCAAGTGAATATATGATTTCAATTCCTTCCTTTGCGCACCGCGTCTCAAGGAAATAAAGGCCTTCTTTTACTATTTCATTAAGGTTTATCCGGTTTTTCTGTGCGGGCATCTGCCTGGCAAAAATCAGAAGCTTTCTGACAATTTCTCTTGCGTGGAGCGTGGCATTTATTATTCTGTCAATATCCTTTTTTGTCGATCCGGATATTTCGGGATTTTTTTCCGCAAGCTGTGCGAAACCCAGAATACCTGATAAAGGTTCATTTATCTCATGGGCGACTCCCGCCGCGAGCTGGCCGATTGTGGCAAGCCTGTCGGCATGCCTGAGCTGTTTATTGAGCCTTTCCCTGTTCTCATGCTCTTCTTTTCTTTCCGTGATAAGTGCCAGGTCCCGGGCGATATTATTGAGCAGTCTATGCTCCTCTTTAAGAAAAGGGCCTT
>CAZJOB010000020.1:13828-14378 GCA_964547435.1 uncultured Desulfatiglans sp.
AAACAGGTGGGTGACAAGAGCGGGCTTATCTATGGTATCGGTCATGCGGTTTATTCTTTATCTGATCCTCGAGCAATGATTTTTAAGGAATTTGTCAGAGAACTTGCGAAAGAAAAGGGCCTTCAAAGAGCTTGTTCATCTGCTTTTCATATATGACTTCAATATATCCCCGCTTTTTCCCGCTTACAACAATATCTGCTGCCTGTCTATATTTTCCTTCTTTGAATCCTCGTGACACATAAGCTTTCTCATCAAGCCTGATCCTTGCATGAGCAATGTCCGGGTACTGCCAGGCAGGCGGCAGGAGTTCAACGGTATGCTTCAGTATTTCATCAAGTGATGTATCAGGTTGTTCAAAAGTGCGGGCTATATCATAAAGACATGTCAGCTCCTTGACCCTCTCGCACAATGCCGCCTGCGCCTGTTGGTTCATCAATATCAGGCCGATTGACTGAACAAAATCCTCATAAAACTCTATGACAGGTCCTGTAAAAAAATCACTTTTCCTTTTTTTTAACAGCAGAAGTCCAATTCTTTTACCGCCTATTGT
>CAZJOB010000020.1:14388-16825 GCA_964547435.1 uncultured Desulfatiglans sp.
TTGGAACAACGGCAACGGACCTGTAAAATTTGCTGATCTCAAGCCCGTGCTCATTATTTGTTTCATTTGAATTTAAAATCAAACTCTTATTTATGCCGTTAATAATCTTTGAACCAGGATACTGATGAAGAGATGTGATCTTATAGTAAAATTTTTTTTTCGTATGTCTTACTACGGTATAATCCTGTTCATCTTCATTCTCTTTAACCCATAAAACAATCTCATCGCATTTTGAGAATGAAATCAGCATCCCGGAAATTTTTCTCAGGAAATCTATTCTTGGAATATCAAGATTTGAGCAGCCCGATATTTTATGAAGGAAGCCATGAGATTCATTAATTAATCTTTTTTCATGGGCTCGGTTATATATTTTATTTGGACCTTTATTTCCTGTCATGGACATCCTTCAGCTAAGTCTTTGTTTTTAATGCCTTAAGCTGATGGCTGAAGGCTGAAAGCTGACACCACTTAAAAACCCTGTTTTCGGATGGACACTAAATAGAAAAATCCTCTTATAACATCTGTTCGGCGTATTCTACCGCGTTTCTGAATATCCGGAGTCCGTCGCCCTCTTTGTTTTCCGGAGCCTGGCCCTTTCTTGAAAACATCTCTTTTTCCCTGGTCCAGGCAGGGTGGTTCATGTAGGAATGAAATCCTTCGGGATGGGGCATGAGGCCGAATATCCTTCCTGTTGGATCGCAGATCCCGGCAATATCCCTGATGGAGCCGTTCGGATTAAGGGGCCATTCGCCTTTGGCCTCCTTTCCCGCCTCGTCTGCATACTGAAGCACTACCTGATTGTTTGCAAAGAGCATTTCTATATCATTTTTTGATGCATAGAATTTTCCTTCGGCATGACGCACCGGCAGATCGATACTGGTAATTCCCTTTGTGAATACACAATTGGTTTCAGGATTAACATTCAGGCTTACCCAGCAGTCAATGAAATTGCCGGAATCATTGCCTGTAAGGGCGACCCTTCTTTCCTGAGAATTCCCGTTAAATCCGGGCAGAAGCCCTAAATTCACCAGGGACTGAAACCCGTTGCATATCCCGATTATCAGTTTTCCTTCAGCGATAAACTGATTGATCTGTTCTCCTATGTTGTATCTTATCTTTGATGCCAGAATAACCCCGGCGCCATGATCATCCGCCCAACTGAATCCTCCGCCGAATACAAGTATAGAATAATCCGATAATCTTTTTTTGCTCTCTTTCTTTTGGTCGTTTATCAGTTCATTAATATGTATTCTTTGCGATTCGGCGCCTGCCAGTCTGAGGCAGTAGTCTGTCTCATAATCACAGTTGAGGCCGTAACCGGTTAAAACAAGTGCCTTAACGGTTGTCATACCAATCCTCCAAAAGGTTTTTTCCAGACATCTTTCAATGTCAATATCAGTTCATTAATAATTTCATCGCCCGATTTTCCGAAAACAAGCAACCTTCCGGAACCGGTTACCTTGCCGGCAAGGCCGATCTTCATGCCTTTAAATAATTTTTCAAACTGCTTCTGTCTGGCCGGGGCTATGGTTACAATAAAACGCCCTGCTGATTCGGAGTAGAGCATTTCAGTATTTGACAGGCTATGTGCCCCGGGAATATTTTTCAGGTTCATTTCCATACCTGTTTCACCTCCCATGGCGACCAGGGCCAGATGTATTGCCAGACCGCCCCGTGACACCGCGTGGGCCGATGAGACAAGACCCTCCTCTATGGCCTTATTCAGGGCGCGATATGAATGCAGTAATTCTTCAACATTTACTCGCGGAACGTTAATGCCTGTTTCATTGAAGAATTGATAGTATTCACTGCCGCCCAGTTCATTCCTGGTTTCTCCGATTACGTACACAAGGTCTTCCGGCACCTTGCTGTCCATGGTAACGCATTTTTCTATATCCTTTACCACGCTCGATACGGTAAAGAGAAGCGTCGGCAGGCCGGAGATCTTTCTCCTTTCACCATAGGGGCCTTCCAGATTTCCGTCTATGTACATGCTGTCCTTTCCTGAAAGAAGCGGAATGCCAAAGGCCAGGCAGTAATCACGCAGCGCCAGGTTGGATCTCACCAGTTGAGCGGCTTTGTATCTGCCGTCCGGGTTATTCTTTGAATGGTACAGAACCGTGGGCCAGCAGAAATTATCCACACCGCCAAGATGATCCGGATCACCTCCGACAGCGATGACCTTCCTGACCGCCTCATCAATGGTTACTGCTGTCATGTGATATGTATCGATTATCGAATATACGGGATTGAGCGTCTGTGAAGCTGCTATTCCTCTGCCTGATCCGAGTACCGGATTTATGACCACTGCGTCACTGGGAATATCCCGGCCTTTGCCAACGAGGGGCTTAATGATGCTTCCTCCCTGTACTTCATGATCATACTGCCTGTTGATCCAGTTTCTGGAGCAGATATTGGGGCGGAAAAGCATATCCTT
>CAZJOB010000020.1:16835-21894 GCA_964547435.1 uncultured Desulfatiglans sp.
TCCCCGTGTCTTATAGGTTCGCTCAGTACCGGTTCACTCAGACCCCTCAATTGCGGAGGGGTCCATTCGGCGTCAAATTCCCACTGGGGAAAATCGGATTCCATGAAGTCCATGCTGATCAGGGCGCATGTCTTTCCCTTGTAGTCCAGCCGGAGATAACCGGAGTCATTGTATTCGCCTATGACCGTTGATTCGACAGCGTGTTTTTCAGATAACTCCATAAATCTATCAAGATTATATGGTTTTACTGCGATGGTCATTCGTTCCTGGGATTCCGATATCCAGATCTCCCATTGATCAAGGCCCTCATATTTCAGAGGAACTTTATCAAGATCAACACGGCAGCCTTTGCTGAATCTGGCCGATTCCCCAATGGAGGACGAAAGCCCTCCGCCACCGTTGTCCGTGATATATGACACGATGCCCTCATCCCTTGCCTCAAGGAGAAAATCATGCATCTTCTTCTGTGTGTAGGGGTCGCCTATCTGGACATGGCCCGCGGGGGTGTGTTCACTGAACACCTCTGAAGAGGCTGTGACACCATGTATGCCATCCTTGCCGACTCTTCCTCCTGACATAATAATCAGATCACCGGGTTCGGTCTTTTTCAGGTGTGACGGTTCGTTGTCGATTATGGCCGGCATTATCCCCAGGGCCGTGACAAAGACAAGGCATTTGCCCAGAAAGCCCTCATCAAAATAGAGTTGTCCGAATGGGGTGGGCACTCCGCTTTTATTGCCCCCGTCTTTTACACCCTCGATTACGCCGTCAAGAAGCCGTCTGGGATGAAGCCGCGGTTTTAATGGGCCGCTGTAATCCCTTGGCCCAACGCAGTATCCATACATACCCATAATAAGCTTGGATCCCCTGCCTGTGCCCATTGGATCCCGGTATATTCCCACTATTCCTGTAATAGCGCCTCCATAGGCCTCCATATTGGATGGGCTGTTATGGGTCTCGCCCGTGATTACATAATTATAATTCTCATCAAAACGGGCTATGCCCGCGTTGTCCCATAAAACCGATACAACCCAGTCTTTTTTATCTTTTATGCTCAGAGTAGGGGCTTCTATGCATGTCTTGAAAAGGCTGTTAATTGTCTCTGTCTCACCTGTGGAAACATCCCGGTACCTGAAAAGGCCCCTGAAGGTATTGTGGTTGCAATGGTCGCTTCTTGCCTGGGAAATGTACTCAAGCTCAACATCTGTCGGCAAATCAAGGCCGTATTTTTTCCTGTCAAGGAGGATGTCATCTCTGAGAAAATAATTCCGGATTACAGGAATATCCATGTCCTGAAGCGCGAGATTCCGCTCAAGGGAAAGGCGTTTAAGCTCTTCATCGCTCTTAATGGAAATGGTTGTAACGCTGGGTTCATGGTTGAGCATGACCTTGGGCAGGATGATACCTATGCCTTTTTCCGCATTCCAGTCTTCTCTTGAATATATTCTGTACTGCTGGATTATATCATTTGCAAGTATTTCACCCGCGATTTTTTCTGTCTGTTCTTCGGTGAGATTTCCCTTTATCTCATAGAGTCTGGAAGTATAGACCGTTTCCCCATCTTTGAACCTGATTTTCAGAAGGTCTTCGATTGCCTCCACTGCGGTGCTTCCTGCCGTGTCCCTCACTCCCGGCCGGAAACCTATCCATATCAACCGGTCAAAATTCATTGCCATGGGTGAAAAGGATGATTCTTCAGTAACCGGATTTGTAAAGATGTCATTCCGCACCTTTTCCAGTTGTGAAAGGTCGAGTTCAGCGTCAATAGTCAAAATCCTGATAACACGAATATTATCTATTTCAAAATTAAAGTAGTCCCTGGCTTTTCGTTTAATATTCATGCCTTCGGCATCTGATAATTCATTTTTAAGCCGTATTTCAAGTCTGGAGGCCATTTTTGTTCCTTTTTACTGTAAAAAAATTGATGATAAAGTGCTAATCACCCGATTGTTTATTGAAAGATTATACTTTCACGACTTTAAATGAAATATCCATATGAGTCAATAAAGTATCAAAACAATATTTTAGGTTGAAATCAAGCGGGGCAATGCATATATTTACTAAAATTGATGTAATTCCAAAGAGGTTATTATGGAAGAGAATAATAAAGAGATTAAAAACAGCGGTGAAAAGATACCCAACCAGCAGGAACTTGAGAAGGAGCTGAGCGAATATCTTTCAAAAAAATACGGCAACCGGATCAAGATAATATCTCCATTCCTTTACCCAAAGGGACATGAAGAGGAGACTGAGAATAGTTCACCGCAGGGTAAGAACAAAGGCGTGCCTATTTTTGATATGCTTCCGGAGGAACTGGAGGCCTATCTGGACACCTTTGTGGTAAAGCAGAATGATGCCAAGGCTGTTCTGGCGACCAAGATATGCACCCATTTCAACCGGGTAAATTATCTGAACAAGGTCAAAGGGAAGAAAAAATCCTTTGGCGTGGGCATGATAAAGAATAATGTACTTATGATAGGCCCTACCGGTGTGGGCAAGACATATATGGTTAAACTGATAGCCCAGAAACTGGGTGTTCCGCTTGTAAAGGGTGACGCAACAAAGTTCAGCGAAACAGGATATGTGGGTGGTGATGTTGAGGATCTGATCAGAGATCTGGTCTATGAAGCAAACGATAATATCGAGCTTGCTGAAAACGGGATTATATATATCGATGAGGTAGATAAGATCGCGTCAGCGCAAAATTTCATAGGTCATGATGTGTCACGCACCGGGGTCCAGCGGGCGCTTCTCAAACCCATGGAAGAGACCGATGTAGATCTTAAGGTTCCCCATGACCCGATTTCACAGATACAGGCCATCGAGCAATTCCGCAGGACCGGCAAGAAGGAAAAGAGGGTGGTAAATACCAAGAATATCCTTTTTATAATGAGCGGCGCCTTCGGGGACCTGGCCGAAATCATTAAGAAACGTCTTCAGAGGCAGGGGATAGGTTTTGAGGCTGATGTAAGGCCTACCGAGGTTCCCTGGGATATAATCAAACAGGTTACGGCACATGACCTTGTGGAATTCGGTTTTGAAACGGAATTTGTCGGAAGACTGCCTGTTATTGTAGTTTTTGACGAACTGACAAAAGAGGATCTTATTGAAATTCTTAATAATCCTAATAATCCGGTTATAGTCAGCAAAAGGCAGGATTTCAGGGCCTACGGGATTGACATCAAGTTTGAGAAAGAGGCGCTGGAGAAGATAGCGGAGATCGCGGCAGTTCAAAAAACCGGCGCAAGAGGACTGGTTAGCGCGGTTGAAAAGGTGCTTATCCCCTTTGAAAAACACCTTCCTTCCACTGATATAAAACAGTTGCTCGTAACACCGGAACTTGTCGAAGACCCGGAAAAGGAGCTTTCTTTGATAAAGGATAATCCGGGTGATTCAGCGCGGGTTGAACGATTCGAAAAAATGCGACGGCTGGAGCTGGAGAATATTTCGGAATTTATAGACAGAAGAAAAACAGATTTCCGCCAGTTGTCAAATATCGATTTATATCAGAAAAGAAGAGAAATTATAGCCCGAATCTATCTGGAGACCACTTCCGATATAAACACCGCCCATGAAGAGTTTGTCCGCATGTATCAGCAGATAAAAGAGGAAGAGGAATTAATGGGCGAAAAGCTGGACATTGATATATCCTTTGATGACAGCGCTATTGATGAGCTTATCAGCCAATCCCTGGATACAGGTCGCGAACCGGGCCCCCTGGCGTTCTATATAGCAAAAAAACTTGAATATGGGTTGAAACTGGTTAAGGATCGTTCGGGCATAGAACATTTTTCAGTAGACAGTAATGCCATTATTGATATGGAGAGTTACATCAACGCGCTGTTAAAGAAATATTACAAACAGCATTTTGATGAAGACAATAATCTGATTACAGATTCAAAGAATAATCCTATAGAATTATGATGATAGAATGATCGGAATATCAAAACTTTATTGCGGAACCGTGGAGCCGTCGGACGCGCTTCGTTATGGCCGGAGATCATCTGAACTCCCTTCTCATCTCCTTCAGTTTTCAAGGGATAAAAAACCTGTGGTGGTATGGAATATAACCAGGGCATGCAATCTCAACTGCATCCATTGCTACGCGCAAGCCACGGCAAGGGCCGCGGAAACGGAACTATCGATCGAAGAGGCCATGACAGTGGTGAATGACCTGGCTGAATTCGGTGCTCCTGTTGTCCTTTTTTCCGGAGGAGAACCCCTTGTAAGACCGGATCTGGCTGATCTCGCCGGTTATGCCGTTAAAAAAGGGATGAGAGCGGTTATCTCAACCAATGGAACACTTATCACAAAAAAAAAGGCAGAGGAGCTTAAAGATATAGGGCTTTCATATGTTGGTGTGAGTCTTGACGGAATGGAAGATATACATGACCGTTTCAGGAATAAGAAAGGGGCCTTTAAAGCCGCGTTAAAGGGGATAGAAAACTGCCAGAAAGCCGGGCTTAAGGTGGGTCTGAGATTTACAATAAGTGATATGAACAGGGAAGAGGTGGCCCCCATATTCGATATACTGGAGGATATGGATATTCCAAGGGTCTGTTTTTATCACCTTGTGTACGCCGGAAGGGGCTCAGAATTAATTGGCCATGACCTTGCCCATGATGAGACACGGAAGGTTGTGGATCTGATAATAGACCGGACAAAAGACCTTCATGACCGGGGAAAACCCAAAGAGGTTCTCACCGTGGATAATCACGCTGACGGACCTTATCTTTATCTGCGGCTCAAAAGAGAGGGGAATCCAAGGAGTGATCGGGTCCTGGAGCTCCTGAAGATGAACGAAGGAAACAGCTCCGGCCGGGGTATAGGCTGTATAAGTTGGGACGGCTCAGTTCACGCGGATCAGTTCTGGAGACACTATTCCTTTGGCAACGTATTGGAGAGGCCTTTCAGCAGCATATGGACCGACCTGTCCGATCCCCTCATGGAAAGGCTAAAGGGCAAAAAGAGATATGTAAAAGGCCGGTGCTCTTCGTGCAAATGGCTCGATGTCTGCGCGGGAAATTTCAGGGTAAGGGCTGAGGCCGCTACAGGGGAT
>CAZJOB010000021.1:0-19080 GCA_964547435.1 uncultured Desulfatiglans sp.
CAATGGCTATAAGGTGGGGATCATCAAGGAATCCTGGTCTTTCATGGACTGAAGACCGAAAGATCTCCACCTTCGGCCTTTTGGCTCCTTTATACCCTTCTACAATGACAATATCTACATTGGACATATATGGCGTGAGTTCATCCAGGTCCGGATCATGGGCCATATCCCTTACCATGCCGATTCTAGCAGGTGAAGATATAACAGTTATCTCGGCCCCTGCCGCCTTGTGACGCCAACTGTCTTTCCCCGGGCGGTCCAGTTCAAGATCGCCATGGTGGTGCTTGATGGTTCCCACCCTCAGACCCCTGTTTCGAAATTCCGGGATAAGTCTCTCAATAAAGGTGGTTTTGCCCGAGCCAGACCATCCGGCAAGAATAAACAGGGGAGGGGTTTTTCTGTCTTGAGGAGAGTTGATTCCTTCTTTTTTCCTGTTCAATCCTGTTTGTCCTCTTTTTTGCATTCAAAAATTACATCAAAAATAGAGTCATCGGCTTCAAGGCACTCTTTTTTAAGCCTGTTGTATTTTTCAAGCAGTTTCTTTCCCGCTTCTGTCAGGTGAGAGCCCAGTTTTCTGTCTGTGTGGACAATCCTCTCTTTCAGGTACCCCTCCGTGGTCTTTATCTTGCTCCACACACCCTTGTAGGACATCTTCATAATCTTTGCGGTCTGGTTCAGCGACCCTGTCCTTTCAATGGTCTCCAGGATCTCCTTTCTTCCTTCGCCAATGATTATATTGTTGTTTTCGTCTACCACCCACTGCTTTGAAAGTAATTTAAAAGGACCCATATTATCTCCCTTCATTTTATACCTCCACCCATAAGTCGCCGCTCCTCGAAGGATCATATCCTCCGAGTTCCAAAACCCTTTTTCGAAATCTTTCTGTCCTGATTGTCTCCAGCAGGGCCTGCACAATATTATTTTTCAGCATTGCAGAAGGGATTATCAGGTCATACTGTTCTCTCACCATTGTAATAAAATCTAGATCCAGCGCCCTTGCCGCCGCGAATATTCCCATACCGCAATCCGCTGCGCCGCTCAAGACATCAACAGCGACAGCCATGTGCGTGTATTCTTCATGGTCATATCCCTTTATTCCGTGAGGGTCTATTCCTGCCTGTTTCAGTTTATAGTCCAAAAGTATGCGCGTGCCTGACCCCGGCTGCCTGTTTACAAAGTTAATATCATCTCTTAAGAGATCCTTCAGGTCTTTAAGCCCTTCGGGATTGCCTTTGGGAATTATCAGGCCCTGATCTCTCAATACAAGATGAAAGACGCTCACATCCATTCCCTTAAGGTATTTTCTGATATATGAAATATTATACTCACCCGTCTCAACATCGAGCAGGTGGGCTCCTCCCATGTGAGATACGCCCTTTTTCAGGGCTATAAGTCCTCCCAGGCTTCCGACATTCCCTGAGGAAACCCGAATGTCTCTTCCTTCTCTTCTTATTTCATCGGCGATTATATCAATTGTAATATCATGGCTGCCGATTATGACAATGGTGTTTCCGATCTCTTCCGGATCAACAAGCAGTTCCGCCTCCAGTTCCTCATCCTGGGTTACCCCTTCGGATGCAAGGGGAATGCGTATTATCCCCTCGGCCCTGGTAAGGGTTGTTACTGAACCCGCGGCCCTCGGAAGCGGTGTTGCGATGGCCTTTCCTTCAACCTCGCCTATGTTCACTCTCAGAAACTCTTCGGTTCCCAGTTTTGAAGGTATGTCCCTTGATGGCCTCACCCTGATTGTCTGCTTTCGCGGAAGCTTGAGACCCTGAAGGCTGTAGAGCAGGGGGCGAACAAACTGATCAAATGAAAGAACCGCTGATACGACATATCCCGGATTGCCTATAACCGGCTTATCCTTTATCACACCCAGTATGGTGGGTTTACCCGGCATCATGGCGACGCCGTGTACAAGCAGTTTTCCCAGTTCGCCTATAATATTGGCCGTATAGTCCTTGCTGCCGGCAGAAGATCCGGCATTGATGATTATGATATCAGCATCGGAATCAACCGCTCTGATGAGGGCGTTTTTTATGTCATCCTCCCTGTCAGGAATAATATCCATAACTGCCGGTATTCCGTGACTCTCAAGAACAAGACCGGACAGTGTGATGGAATTGGATTCAATGATCTGCCCCTTTTTAATGGATGCGATTTCCTTTATATTCGCTGGTCTCACCAGCTCTGATCCTGTTGGAATGATTGCCACCAGGGGCCTTTTCCGGACCATGACTGAAAGTATTCCAGCAGATACAAGCGCCCCCATATCATAGGGTCTTATAACATGATTCTGCGGAAGAAGGAGCTCTGTGGCAACAATATCCTCTCCGACCTTTCTTACATTCTGCCAGGGGTAGGCAGGCGAATGTATTTCCAGTTCTTCATCATTGATCTTATGGAGCTTTTCAATCATTATCACAGCATTATAGCCTTCGGGTATTCCGTTTCCGGTATTGACCCATATGGCATCCCTGCCTATGCGAAGGATTCCCGGGGCTCTGTCGGTTGTTCCATATGTATCCTCCGCCCTTACTGCAATGCCGTCCATGGCAGCAGAATGGTAGGTCGGAGCAGAGATCCTGGCAAATACAGGCTTCGAGGTTACCCTTCCAAGGGAATCCTCCACCCTGATATCTTCCGGTGCTGTCCTTTTTTTCTTCCATAATCCGGAAAATATCTCTTTCGCCTCTTCAAGACCTTTCATATCCAGATAGACATTCCTCTTCATCAAAAGACCCCCTTAACGCTGAAGGGCATAACCTTAACCCTGTCTCCTTGGTAAAGTCCCTCTATATTTCTATGTATCCTCAGAAGACCATTCGCCTCAACCAGTGTTGATATGAGACCGGATTTGCCGAAAACCGGTATTGCAATAACTTTCTGATCCTCTTTGACAAGCCTTATTCTTATATAATCATCCCTGCCGCTCGCTGATTCTATATTTCTGCTCAGCTCCGCATCAATATAACAGCGGTCATAAATATCGTTAAAATCCCTGCCAGTCAGAATCCTGATGAACGGGTTTAAAAATACCTCCGCCACTACCATGGCCGATGCCGTGTGTCCCGGAATTCCGAAAACCGCTTTTTTCCCGACTCTTGCGATTATGGTCGGTTTTCCCGGGCTTATTGAAATGCCATGCACCAGCAGCTCCATATCATCAAATGTCTCAACAACCTTGAGAGTTATGTCCCTGGCCCCGACAGAGCTGCCGCCCGATATCCATACTGTATCGGCAGCTTTAAGACCTTCGGCCACCTTGTTCTGCAGGTCTGAAAAGTTGTCCCGGCAAATCCCCAGGATTACGGGTTCCGCTCCCATAATTCTACAGAATGCGCTCAGTGTGTAGGTATTGATATCCCTGACCTGTCCGGGTTCCGGGTTCCTGTCTATAGATATTATCTCGTCTCCTGTTGAGATTATTGCCACTCTTGGCCGTCTGTAGACCTTTACTTCCCGAATGCCCAGCCCGGCCAGGAGTCCAATGTCCTGGGGCCTCAGGTAATGACCCTCAGGCAATACAGTTGCCCCCATTTTATAATCATCATCCGGCTGAATGACATTCTCAAGCGGTGATATGGCACGGCTTACTTCAATGGTGTCACTGTCTATGGAGTGGCAGTATTCCAGCATTACAACACCGTCTGCGCCCCTGGGAACCATACCCCCCGTGGATATCCTTATCGCCTTGCCGGAAGAGCCTTTTTTGCCTGGAGACTCTCCCATGATCACCTCTCCTGCCACATCAAGAAAAACAGGCAGGCTTTCCGTGGCCCCGAATGTGTCCTTTGCTGTTACAGCATAGCCATCCACTGACGACCTCTGAAAACCGGGCAGATCCTCAGGGGATTGTATTTCCCTGCTTGTAACATATCCGAGCGCATTTTCGAGAGAGAGACTCTCCTCTTCCACCGGACTGAAATCCCTGAGAATTTCCAGGACTTCCTCTATTGTCTTTACCGTGAAAAACAAATCTTAAAACTCCTTGTAAGGCTTTATATCTTGTGTCTATAGCGACATAACATAAGGCATTTAAATTCACAACATAAAATCTTGAAATCAAAATATATTGATTATATTCAAGGGGTTAGAGGATAATCAGGATATTATGGTTGATCAAGAAACCGGCATACTCACTTATTTGGCATAAGGAAACCATGAGTCCCTGAGTGGCCTTTTCAGCGGCGAGCCAGTTCTTTGGTATTAAGACTATTTATCTCTCAATGCCGCAATTCCTGGCAATATCTTTCCCTCCAGGTATTCAAGGGACGCGCCGCCGCCGGTGGACACATGGGAAAGCCTGTTCTCAAGGCCGAATTTCTTTACCGCCGCCGCGCTGTCTCCGCCTCCAACAACCGATATCGCGGAAGAAGAGGCGACTGCTTCAGCCAGAGCCCTTGTTCCGGTGGCGAATTCATCCTTTTCAAACATGCCCATGGGGCCGTTCCATACTATCATTCTTGCGTCCTTCAATTTTGAGATGAAAAGATCTATGCTTTTTGGGCCGATATCGACTCCTGCAAAACCCTCTTCTATATTCACGTCATTCGTTGTTATTATCTTCGTCGGATTTTTTATGTCATCACATATCACATGATCTGCAGGCAAAACAATTTCTACATCTTTTGCCCTGTTTAAGACTGACTTTGCGACATCCGCCATCTCAGCTTCATATCTGGATGCCCCTATACTTATGCCTTTCTGCCGCAGAAAGGTATATGCCATTGCCCCGCCTATCAATATGATATCAACCTTTGAGAGCATGTTTTCTATTACAGGTATCTTATCAGCAACCTTAGCGCCCCCAAGAATAAGTATAAAAGGCCTTTCTGCCGCATTATTTATCTTTTCAAAATATTCTATCTCCTTTTCAACCAAGAGACCTGCTACAGACTCCAGATAATGTGTTACTCCCTCGGTGGACGCATGAGCCCTGTGGCAGGTTCCAAAGGCGTCGTTCACAAAGAGATCCCCCAGAGAAGCCAGTTGACGTGCGAATTCAGGATCATTATTCGTCTCTTCCTTGTGAAAACGAAGGTTCTCAAGAAGGACAACATCGCCTGATGACATCTTATCAATTGTCGATTTAACTTCCGGACCAATACAGTCATCAAGCTTTAATACAGGCCGGTTCAATAATTTCTCCAATCGTCTGCCAACCGGTGTTAAACGCATATCTTCTCTGATCTGGCCTTTGGGCCGTCCCAGATGGCTCATCAATATTACACTCGCTCCCTGTTTTAGAGCATATTCTATTGTAGGTATGGCAGCACGTATCCTATTGTCATCGGTAATTGCCCCGGTCTCATCAAGAGGCACATTGAAATCCTCCCGAATTAATAGATTTTTACCTTTTAAATCCACATCTTTTATGCTTTTCTTGTTCATATCATGTACCTCTTGACCGGAAATAGATTAAGTAAGAAAAACCAAAGCAAAAACAATTTATAGAATGATGCTTTCATATCTCTTCCAGAATGATTTTATGATCCACCAGGTATAGCCTCTTAATTCTTGCCTTTACCTCTTTTTCCTCTCCAAATATATTAACAAGCGTTATATGATCCTGAGAGGACTCAAAGGTATCAACATCTTGCATAATCAATTCTTTCTTTCCATCTTTTTCAATATACGCGGACGCCTGACACATTGATTAATATCTCCTTTAATTTGTTTACTGCCTTTATTACCATGTGAGGAAGGGGTTCCCCCTGGACACCGACTATTGAAACATTCTCCTGGGTCAGGGGAATTAATATCTTTTCAGCATTTGAGGAGCATACCGCCTCGGACATTTTTGGAGTTACCTCACCCATCATGGAATTGGCCATTATAATAGCCAGCGGGCCTGTTATTACATCTGCTTTTCTGCATGTCTGAATAATGGCGTTTTCACCTGTGGCGCCGCGATTGGCGCCTGACTTCATCATGCGTGAAGTGGCAATTGAGTTTGTTCCAAGGGCCAGAATCTCTATTTCAACGCCAAGAGAATCCCTTATACCCTTGATAACCGAGGCCCCTATACCGCCGCCCTGTCCATCCATTACCACAATATTCACGATATAAATCCTTCTAATTTCATTGCATGAGCTTTTAATAATCTATATAGTACAAAAAAATTGAATTTACCACAGGAGCAATTCAATATCATGGATTTTTTCCGGATTCTCTTTCCTCTCGCGGCCTTTTTAATGGGATCCATCCCCTTTGGATCAATAATAGGCAGAAAGGTTGCTGATATTGATATAAAAGCCTTTGGCAGCGGGAATATTGGAGCCACCAACGTTGCCCGGGAGATTGGCCTCAAATGGGGAATCTTCACCCTTTTACTTGACCTCCTTAAAGGTTTTATACCGGCTTACATAGTAAATTACCATATTCCGGCAGGAGACATCTGGCTTATTATTGTCTGCATTTCAAGCCTTCTCGGTCATCAATTTTCTATATTTTTAAGGTTCAGGGGAGGGAAAGGCGTTGCCACTGCAGCAGGCATTTTTCTTGCCCTTTCTCCGGTTTCATTATTAATAGCCATCGTTATTTTTATAATTGGCATTTACCTCTTCGACACTGTCTCAACAGGTTCAATGGCTGCCGCGTGTTCCATGCCCCTGATACTTTATTTATCCGGAAAATCCTTATCTCTTGTCATTGCCTCGATTTTTATGGCAATGCTGATATGTCTGGCGCATAGAGAAAACATTAAAAATATCCTGAAAGGAGAAGAAAGAAAGTGGCGAAGCAGGGTTTCATGAAATCAGGTCAAGCAACCGACCCAGTTCGTCATCAGAATAAAAATAGACATTTATCTGCCCCTTTTTCCCTCTCCTCTTTATCTCAACCTTAGTGCCAAGTGCCCTTTTCAGTCCATCCGCGAGGGATTGAATATAGTGCTCCTCTTCGGATTTATCCTTCTTTTCGGGTTTTTTTACGACAGCCTTTTTAAGGAGATCTTCAGTCTGTCTAACTGAAAGTTCCTTACTGATAATCTGATCCCTTAATCTCTGTTGCTCTTCGGCATCTTTAACCCCTGCCAGCACACGGGCGTGGCCCATTGATAAACGGCTGTCAATAAGATCCTTCTGTATGCTCATGGGGAGATTCAGCAGTCTTAGCATGTTGGCAATGGTAGATCTTTCCTTTCCTACCCTCTTTGCGAGTATCTCCTGAGTGGTATTTGTATCATTTAACAATCTTTTATATGCAAGGGCCTCCTCAATAGGATTCAGGTCTTTTCTCTGAATATTCTCAATAAGGGCAAGCTCCAGGGCTTCAATGTCGTTCGTGTCTCTCACGATCACAGGGATTGTTTTAAGGCCCGCTTTTTGAGCAGCCCTCCAGCGTCTCTCTCCTGCGATGAGACGATATCCATCTCCTGTCTTACTGACAAGCGCCGGCGTGATTACGCCCTTTTCTCTTATCGACTGTACAAGCTCATTCAATGCCGCATCATTAAAATCCTGTCTGGGCTGCAAGGGATTCGGCTCTATCAATTCGATTGGACATTGATAATAACCGCCAGCAGGTGCTTCAACTTTTTCAGCATCCGGAATAAGCGCAGACAAGCCCTTTCCCAAGGCCCTTCTCTTAGTCATTGTTTCCTCCTCTGTTTATTACCTCTCTTGCCAGGCTGAGATAACTAAGGGCGCCCGGACACTTATTATCATAAAGCAGAATAGGCTGCCCATAGCTGGGGGCCTCACTCAATCGTACATTTCTGGGGATTACAGTCTTAAAAACAGTTTCTTTGAAATGTCTTCGCACCTCTTCCTGTACCTGAGAGGAAAGATTATTTCTTGAATCATACATTGTTAAAAGTATTCCCACTACCTTTAAATCAGGATTTAGTTTCTTTTTTACCGCCTTTAAAGTGTCCAGTAACTGACTCAGGCCCTCAAGGGCATAGTATTCACATTGCAGAGGAACCAGGACAAAATCTGATGCGGTGATCGCATTCAGTGACAAAAACCCGAGAGAAGGCGGACAGTCCAGTATTATATAATCATATCTCTCTTTCAGGGTATCGAGCCTTTTCTTTAGAAGCAGTTCTCTTTCATTCTCGTCATACATTTCAACTTCTGCACCTACAAGTTCTTTCGTTGCCCCGATTAAATAAAGCCCGGGTATTTCCGTTTCAACAATAACCTTATTCTCAGCCTCGGAATCAAACATAAAGTGGTAGAGACCCTTTTCCAGATCTGCCTTATTTTTGCCCAGCCCGGTTGTCGCATTTCCCTGTGGATCACAATCCACAATAAGACACGACTTTCCGGAATCAGCTATTGACGCTGCCAGATTTATCGCTGTTGTGGTCTTTCCTACCCCGCCTTTTTGATTGGATATTGATATTATGCGGCCCATGTAATAGATTTTCTCCACAATTAATTAACTTCACATGAATAGATTAAAGTGATCAGTCATGACATATTGCATAAAATTCATGGATAATACAATAGATTTTTTATGCCCCTATACTCTATATGTTCCACGTGGAACATCTCCTGTTGTTTTTAACCGACTCATTCATAGAAAATTCTGCAGGCAAGGGTTAATGGTTAAAAAAAACCGGGCATTATTACCTCTATTTGCCGATTATGGGGATTTTTGGT
This sequence comes from uncultured Desulfatiglans sp., assembly GCA_964547435.1. Classification (GTDB taxonomy): domain Bacteria; phylum Desulfobacterota; class DSM-4660; order Desulfatiglandales; family HGW-15; genus CAZJOB01. The sequence goes on from CAZJOB010000021.1 coordinate 8,613, forward strand.
TGTTAATATTTATTTTTTTCTATACCTTTTACGAAACATCTACATATAGTGGTTCATGATCCTGGATTGTGAAATATGTTGGATATCATATTAATCCAGTCAAAATATCCTATACATTTGTCGAAGACTTCTCATCCATTCCTGTCCCTTAATATATTCAACCTCTGCATTTCTCGCTGATTTAAAGCTCCAGGTAAAAGACTTTCCATTGAAGTTTCCGGTTACATAATGTTTTTTAAAAAGACCTCTGCCTGCTTGATTAAACCGCCTTCAATATATTCATAACATCCTGATATAATTGGCTTTATATGCTCTTTTGTGAATTTCTTTTTATACTTGTTGCATATCAGGTCCTGTTTAATATAAACCTCATTGATGAATATTTAGGCTTTTGACCAGAACCTGGACTTGCTTATTAAAATTAAAAATCTACCCTTCTGTAAAAATATAAATCTATTTTTATTTGTTTATTTTCCCTTTTTTTAACTCGCTGTTATATGCCCCTTCCCATTAACCCCCTGACATTAATGAAGGTTATTGAAAAGGAGTGGAAACTTTAAATTTTATTATACGCATTATGAATAATATTTAAAAATATTAATTGAAATATTTTGAAATTAGGCGTATTTCAATGCTTTTCAAAGTATTTAAGAGTTTTGATTTTGTGAACATAATTATAAACTTTATTGTAAATTCAGCGAAGGCTTTGAATTAAATAATAAAAACCTGAATATTGAAATACCCTTTCTTTGTCTGATGATAAAGGCATCAAAAAATATTTTTTCGTATTATCAAAGACTTATAGTCTGTTAAGAAACATCTGGCCTGTAACTGATTCCCGCCACATATCCCTTTTGACAGGAAGATCATTTTTTAAGATAAACACGTTTCATTATCTGGTGGAGCGCGTTGATAAAAACTCGACTTTAAAACAGCCCTTGGTGTTTTTGGGCAAAAACTAACACTAAATTTTTCAGCAATAGTTTGGAGTAAACAATGAGCACCATGTGGGAACAGGTTAAAACCCATGTCAGGGATAAATTATCTGAAAACAGTTATTCATTGTGGATCAACCCTATTTCACTTCTGGATGAAAGCGATCATTCTCTTGTCCTGGGTTGTCCAAACAAATTTTCCATGAACTGGATAATGGAGCATTATATGCCTATAATGCAGGAAAAACTGGATTCCACAGGTGAAAAATATAATCTTACTTTAAAGGTCAGCGCTCCTAAAAAACAAATTCCTCAACCTGATATGTTTCAAAAACCCAGCCAGCTAAGCCTGCCAAATATGCCTGGCAGAAAAAAGGGCAGAATCAGGTTTAACAGGGAATTTACCTTTGATAGATTCGTGGTAGGGCAGTGTAATGAATTCGCTTATTCGGCCTCCAGGGCAATGGCAATGGGAAACAACTCCTATGACACACTTTTCATGGGCGCCAACACCGGCCTTGGCAAAAGCCATCTCTCACAATCCATCGGCCACATGATGCTGCAAAAGAATCCTGACATAAGGGCCTATTATATTACCGCCGAAGACTTTGTAAATGAGATGATATTTGCCCTTAAAAACAATAAAATTGATGAGTTTAAAAACAGATACCGTCGTTCCTGTGATGTTCTTTTACTCGAAGAGGTGCATTTTCTCAGCGGAAAAGAAAAGACTCAGATTGAACTGGGTCATACCCTTGATGCGCTGATAAATGATAAAAAAAAGATCATATTCACCAGTTCTCTTTTACCGAAAGACATCCCGAATATGTCAAAGGAGCTTGCATCACGTCTTAATTCGGGATTACTGGCAACCCTTGAAAATCCTGATTATGATACCAGGCTTAAAATAATCGAGAAAAAATCATGTGAACAGAACCTTATCCTTTCCGAAGAAATAATCCATCTATTTGCGAAAAATCTTACCAGGGATGTCCGTCAGATTGAAAGCGCTCTCCGCTGCCTTCGGGCAAAATCAGAACTGCTCAAAGCAAAAATCGATCTTTGCCTGGCAAAAGAGGTGCTTAAGTTCCATGTTTCGGACCAGAGCCAGATCTCTCTTGACCACATTCAGAAGATCGTTTGCCAATACTATAAGGTTGAACCTTCTATACTCAGGTCCAAATCAAGAAAAAAAATGCATTCGTTTCCCAGAAATATGTATATATATCTATGCAGAAATTACTCTACCGCAACCCTTGAAGAGATAGGCAAATCCATAAACAGAAACCATTCAACAATAATCTATTCAACAGAATCGATTGAGCGGAAAATCAAACTTGATAAAAAGATAAAAAACCAGGCTGATTTTCTGAACCAGAAAATAAAGGACCTTATGTAATAATGGGAAAAGAAAGATCTGTCTTTCGAAATACAGGATACAAACTCCTTCTTTTTTTCGTATTCCTGATATTCCTTTTTATACTGCTTGTCTCATTTGTATCTATAAAAATAGGGGCGTATAATTATGAGCAGGCTGGTTTCTGGGTTCCCATATTATTTGGCCTTTTTTTTATCTTCCTCAGTCTGTGGGGTTTTATTTTTTTGATAAAAATACTAATAAATAAGATGCGGGAAAAAGACCATTTTACAGATTTATAACACTCCTATTATGTTTTATCATTCACAATTCATTAAATTTTTCTAAGAGCCGGCATCAGGACTCTTTTTTTTCTCCTCTTCGTAAAATAACAACAGAAAATCTTCATCTCTGGGAGACAGATTATATTTCACTGCCGCATTCTGAATGAGGATTTTAATATTTAGGCCATCATCCTCCATCCGCTTTCCTGATATCCATTTAACAGCATTCCTTATCGCCTCTCCCTGGGGGATTACTGTTGCCACTGTTTTTCTCCTTTAGTGTTAAATAATCCTCTGTCCGCATTAAATTGCAAAGGTTGAAGTTCTCGGATAAAAATAAGAATTCAATGATGTTTGTTTTAACGATTTTTACAAAAAAAACGGCTGTCCCAAAATTTTCGAGACAGCCGTATTGTCTTGTTAAAAAAACTAGAACTTAAAGGCCAAATCCGCCTGGAACAGATATTCGTTATCTCCCATATTACGATTAATCGGTTTGGTGCGGTAATAATCCAGACCAAAGGTTATGTTTTTATTAACGCCGATTCTCAATTCAAGTTCGCTTCCCTTGACTGCGGTGTCGCCTCTGTAAAATTCGCTGTCAGGCAGGAAATCCAGCCATGCGTCTCTTTCCAGCTTTCGGTAGTTATATGTGAACTGCCAATCTCCGCGATCACTCACCATTTCATTTCCTAATTTAAAACCAAACATTGCTGCCATGTCATCATCATTCGCATCTGAATTGACATACTGAGTGAAAATAGCGACGTAGGGAATCATCTCCGTAAATTTATTGTTTGCTATCTCATCAAGATAATATGCCACTTCCATGTCCGCGACAAATGTGTCATAATCATCTACCAGGTTCCAGCCTGGATCGAGGCTGTTTGTGCCGTTGCTGTACCAGAACCAGTTTCCCGCCACATTATTATTCTCGTAATAGGTTGCCCCCAATTTCATGGTAGCTGATTTGTCTATCTTCCATATCATTCCGGCCTGTAAAATATACATAGCAGGGTCATTGCTGTTGGCAAACTCTTCCAACATGAAATATGCGGGCGTGATAAAGATTTCAAGGTCAATCTTATTTGATGGTTTAAGATTGATCAGACCTGCAAGACCTTCCGGGTTTATATCCGTATCCCAGAGCAAGTCTTTTGATTGCCATATCGGATTTTTAAATTTTCCGGCAATAATTGATAAATTTTCATTATGCGTATATTTTGCATAGGCATAATCCAGGTTTACGGCATCCGTGTCAAATGCGCCGCCAAGTACCTGATAGCTGTATCTGGGATCATTGAGGTTGAGGTTATCGCCCGTAGCGAAACCGATCCCTACATCCCACTTATCGGCTATTTTTGATTCAACTCCTATCTTTGCCTTAATTATCCCCTGGTCGCTCGAATTAGTTAATTCTCTCTCCTGGAGCTGATACATTATGGTTACTTCACCGGTTAATGAAGTCCTCTCGACCCAATCAGGCAGTTCCGCTGCAATAAGGTTCCCGAAGCTGAAAAGCAGGAACAAGATACAAATAAATGCTCTGAACAAGCTTTTTTTTCTCATATATGAATCCTCCTTTATAATATTTAATTTTATATCAAAAAACTTTAATCCCCCTAGCCCTCTTAAATTCACCTCCCCTCCAAAGTCGGTTTTCATTTTTTTAAGATTGTAACCAATCATATTTAATAAAAAAAATCAAGTATCTTTTTTCTAATTTCTGCCAATTATATATATTTTTAAAGGACAGTCAATGACTTTTCATATAGGGGGCATTATTCACTGGACAAAAAAAACGACTACCCCATATTTATTTCAAATACCGGATAGTCGTTATATAAAAGGAAAGATTAGAATTTTACTATAAGATCCGCCTGAAAGATATATTCATCCTGCCCGAAATTACGGTCTATCGCCTTGGTTTTATAATAATCAAGCCCAAATGAAACATTTTTGTTAAGCCCGAGGTTCAATTCAAATTCACTTCCCTTTACACCGGTGTCGCCATCATAAAAATCGCTGTCCGGCATAAAATCAACCCACGCGTCTTTTTCGAGTTCTCGATAATTATAGACAAATTGCCACTGTCCGAGTTTTTCTACCTTTTTATGTCCGACCTTTAATCCCATAAGCCATCCCTGATCATCGGAACCCGCGTCCGATGAGACATACTGTCCAAAAATTGCCCCATAAGGTATTTTTTCGGCAATGTTAAAACCAACCTCAGCATCAAATGATATGGAATCATGATCATAAACCCATTTGCCGCTTGCATCCACGGAGTTTGTACCGGAACTGTGAACAGAAAGATCATTTCCCTGAACATTATCAAAGGCGTAATATGAAAGAGCAAATTTAAGATTAGCCCTGTCATTAATCTTCCAGTTAATCCCGGGCTGAAAGGCTATAATCGCGGGATCATTCCTGGTTCCGCTGAATTCCTCCAGTATAAAGTAGGCCGGAGTTACAAAAACCTCAAAATTTTCCGAAGGTTTAAAATTGATCTTAGCCGCGATGCCTTCCGGGTTGATATCACTATCCCATAAAAGATCCTTGGTGCCCCATATAGGGTTATTGAATTTTCCGGCAATCATGCTCAGGTTTTTTGTCGGGCTAAATTGTGCAAAGGCATAATCCAGATTCCAGCCCTTTGTGCTGAAGGTATCATCAAAGGTCTGATTGGTAGATCTGGGATCAGCCCCTCCCGAGGCCATGCCGATTCCTAATTTCCATTTATCATTAACCTTGGACTCAACTCCAACCCTGGCCCTTATACGGCCTCTGTCTCTTGATACCTTCCCGTCGTTATCCCTGTCCTGGCCCTGATATCTAACCCTTACATCACCCTTAACCTTTGTCCTCTCCAGCCAGTCAGGAATGCCGGCCTTGTCCTTAATGCTTTTATCAACAGTATCTTTCACTGTCTGTTTTATTTCTTCTTTTTGCACCTCATTCTCCTTCTGCATCTCCTGAAGGATCGTGGAAGCCTCATCCTGTGTCAGAATCTTTTTTTGAACAAGCTTATTGATAAGTATATCAACATCTCCGGCCATTACGCTTTTTGTTCCCCCTGTCATAAATAAAATACCAATAAAAGCCATTATCAATAATTTTTTACTCATATAAGAAATTCTCCTTTTTATTAAAATAATATCATTAGATCATATACCGCTTCTCAACCTCTTCCCTCTTCACCTCCCCCCTGATAATTATATCTGTATTATCAATATTTATATTTTTTCTATATTATGGAATTATGAAGAGAGTGTTAGAAAAAAGTTAAAAATGACAGAATCGTAAAAAATCCAAAAACTGTCATTCCCTCGCAGTCGGGAATCTATAACTACCTGAAAACACTGGTTTCCCGCCTTCGCGGGAATGACGAAAAAAGCAAAAATCTAACTTTTTACGAATTCATCAATTTTGATGAATTCGTAAAAAGTCGCCTTCTCCTGTTTTAATTCCGCAATTTGTTGAAAATCCCGATGTTGTTTTCGGTGCCTGCCGGGCCGTAGCCTTGGCCAAGGCTGGATTGCGTAATCCAATGTTTTCAGGTAGTTATCCTACCAATTATATAAAGCTGAAATTCAGGTTATGAAATGTTCCCGGCTCGACTGAACCGTTTTTGGACAAGAGTGATCTTTTTGTTTATTTCAGAATCTTTCTTATGTGCGGCTATTCCTTTTTATGTCTTTTAATAACCCCCTCTGCCAGATAAATGACATCCTCAGCAATATTGGTCGCATGATCTGCGATACGCTCCAGGTATCTTGATATGGAGAAAAAGCTTATCAGATAAGCTGCGTGACCGGGATTTCTGCCAATCATCTCTACAACCTTTTTAAAAATATCACGGTTAAAATCATCTACTTCATTATCCATTAAAATAATTTTTTTGGCCAGATCCACATCAAGGTTAACAAGCGCATCCAGACTGCTTTTCAACATAAACCTTGTTTTTTCTGTCATTATTTTATAATCAATATCGACTTGCATGGGTTCGCTGGACGCTATATATATAACCCTTTCGGCAATATTCACCGCCTCATCTCCTATCCTTTCCAGGTCATTGTTAATCTTCATGATTGATGTTATAAACCTGAGATCCACGGCAACGGGTTGATGCAGGGCCAGCACCTTCAGACATTCCTCTTCAATCTCAACCTCGTATTCGTCTACCTCTTTATCTGCTGCTATTATATTTTCCGAAACAGCCTTATCCTTCGTCTTAAGGGCCTTTACCGCCATATCAACATTCTTTTCCACCATTGCCCCCAGTGACAGTATATGTTTTTTTAATTTTTCAATTTCCCTTTGAAGAATACTCGGCATAAGAGTCTCCCTGATTATAACTTTTCAATTAATACTTCGTGTGTGATTCTTTTCTATGAACCTTTTAACCAAACCTGCCTGTTATATAATCCGAAGTCTGTTTCAGTTTTGGCCGTGTAAAGAGATTATCCGTTTCATTCACCTCAATAAGCTTTCCGAGATAGAAAAAGGCCGTTATATCCGAAACACGAGCTGCCTGCTGCATATTATGTGTAACTATTATTATAGTATAATGGTTCTTTAATTCGTGAATCAGTTCTTCTATCTTTTGTGTAGCAATAGGATCCAGAGCGGAAGCCGGCTCATCCATAAGCAGAACATCGGGCTCCACGGCCATTGCCCTTGCAATACATAATCGCTGCTGCTGCCCGCCTGAAAGGCCAAGTGCTGATTCCTTTAAGCGGTCCCTTACCTCATCCCAGAGGGCAGCTCTTTTTAAGCTCGTCTCCACTTTTTCCTCAATTTCGGCCTTTTCCCTTACACCGTTTACCCTTAGGCCGTATGCAACATTCTCGAAAATAGTTTTAGGAAACGGATTGGGTTTCTGAAAGACCATGCCAACCCTGCTTCTTAAGGCAACAACGTCCACATTTTTATCATATATATTTTCACCATCAAGGAGTACCTGTCCGTTTACCCTGTTGTATGGAATCAGGTCATTCATTCTGTTAAGACATCTCAGCAAAGTGCTTTTTCCACACCCTGAAGGCCCTATCAGGGCCGTCACCTGGTTATTTTTAAACTCCATGAATATGCCATGCAGCGCCTTGAAATCACCATAATAAAAATCCAGATCAACAGCAGCCATTTTAATCTTATCTGTCATTTAAAACCCTTTATACCGTGCCATATTAATCTTTAATATGTAATTATGATTCCATCTCCGTAAACCGCATACCTTACTCCTTAAACAGTTATTCACATCCTTCTACGAAGCCTTGTCCGGTAAATAATTGCTATGAGATTCAGGCCCAGGACAAGAAGTATCAAAACAAGGGCAGTGCCGTATTGCAGATGACGTGTGGCCTCTATTTCAGTGCCGGCCGTTGCCAGAACATATATATGATAAGGAAGGGCCATAATTTCATCAAACGGGGATGTCGGCAATGATGGGGAATAGAAAACAGCAGCAGTGAACATGATAGGCGCTGTTTCACCGGCAGCGCGACTTATCCCAAGTATTGCTCCGGTAAGAATCCCCGGTAATGCGGTCGGCAAAACAACCCTGTATATGGTCTGCCATTTGGTCGCTCCAAGCCCAAGCGATGCCTCCCTGTATGTATCCGGAACATTCCTGAGCGCCTCTTCGGATGCGCCGATTATAACCGGCAATGTCATGGCTGCCAGGGTTAAGGCCCCTGATATGATGCTTACTCCAAAACCAAGCCAGACAACAAACAATGCCAGCCCGAAAAGTCCGAAGACCACGGAAGGAATACCAGCCAGATTGTTTATTCCCATCCTTATAATCCTTATAATTCGCCCCGGTTTCGCGTACTCATTCAGGTATATTGCAGAGGCCACACCAATGGGAAGGGCTATTATAATAGCACCCAGGCTGATTATCATCGTCCCTACAATGCAGGGAAGTATTCCTCCCTTTGTCATTGAATCAATGGGAGGCTGGGTCAGGAATGTCCAGTTGATGGCCCGCCAGCCGTTTTTCACAAGAAACCATATTATTATAAAAAGCGCTATTCCATTGATGGCTGTTGATATCTTAAACATTCCGAATGCAATAGTCTGAATTATTCTGCGTTTTGCAGTTGTTCCTCTATGTATTTCCATTTCCTGTTACTTTTTTTATTTTTGCTTTTTCCCTGCGCCCTGCGCCTTGAGCCCTTTGCCTTTATTTAAAGCGTTGCCGCACCAACCTGGCGGTACCTGTTTGATATATAATCCGCGATTAGATTAAATATCATGGTAAAAAGAAAAAGAATTATACCGGTAGCAAAAAGGGCATAATAATGATCTCCCCTGAAAGGCGCCTCCGCCATTTCAGCAGCGATACTCGCTGGCATAGGCCTTACAGGATCAAAAATCGATGCCGGTATCATGGCAGCTCCTCCTGCTACCATCAGGACCACCATTGTCTCACCAATTGCCCGGGACATCCCCAGAATAACAGCGGTGGTTACACCCGATATGGAGGCAGGTATTACAACTCTTAATATAGTTTCATAGTGGGTCGCACCCAGGGCAAGCGAGGCCTCTTTCAGTTCCTTTGGAACGCTGAATATTGCATCTTCCGATATGCTGCAGATTGTGGGCACAGACATAAAGGCCAGCATAAGAGAGGCATTAAAGAGGTTCAGCCCTGTCGGGATATCAAGTATTTCCTGAAGAAACGGCGCCACTACCACCATTCCGAAAAATCCTATTACAACAGAAGGCAGGGCTGCCAGCAACTCCACAACAGGTTTTATTATTTCCCTTAACCTCTGAGATGCAATCTCCGCCAGGTACAAGGCCGTTAACACTCCAAGGGGGATTGAAATAACCGAAGAAACAGAAGTAACAGCAAGAGATGCGATTATAAGGGGAAATATACCAAAATCAGCAGGATCGGATGTAGGATACCAGTATTTCCCAAAAACAAACTCTCTTACTGTTACCTTGCCAAAGATGGGAAGACCCTCCATAAAGAGAAAAATGATTATAAGAGAAAGTGTAACAATAGAAGCCAATGCTATTAAAAAAAATGCTGCCCGAATCAGCGCTTCCTTCTTTCTGCGGTTTTTTCCTTTATAATAGGTGTTATCCATCGATTTTCTCTGTTTTTTAATACAATGGTACAAATCCCGCTTCTTTGACATATTTCTGCCCCTTCTGCGGGTGAATGACAAAGTTAATAAAATTCAAGGCATCACCTTTGGGCCAACCGTTTGTAAACATATATAAAGCCCTGCTTATGGGATAGGACCCGTTCAGGGTCGTTTCTTCCGTGCCTTTAATTCTGTCTACCATCAATGCCTTGACTGTATTATCCAGATACCCAATCCCTATATAGCCTATGGCATTCTTATTATTAGAAACGGCCTGAACAATGGCGCCGTTTGACGCCTGAAGAAGCGCTCCGGGAAAAACCCTCTCTTTTTTCATCACCTTTTCTTCCCATACCTCATAGGTTCCGGATGAAGTATCGCGTGAAATTACCACGATCTTCCTGTCCTGACCTCCCAGTTCCTTCCAGTTCTTGATTTCACCCTTATAAATCGCCTTTAGCTGGCTCAGGGTGATGTTTACAATAGTATTCTCCGGGTGAACTACAGGCACTATACAGTCATAGGCCACGGCAAAGGGCACGGGATATCTCCCCTTTTCCATGGCCATTGCCGCTTCCTTGTCCTTGATAAACCTTGAACTGTTTGCGATATCAGTTGATCCGTCGATAATAGCCTTTATACCGTTTCCCGATCCGCCTCCGGATATTGTTATTTTAACATCAGGATTCTGGCTCATATACGCCTCTGCAACCTTCTGGGCAATTGGAAGCACCGTGGTTGAGCCCTTAATTTCAATATTCCCCGCCCAAAGGGCGTTGGCCGATAAAC
>CAZJOB010000021.1:19130-20149 GCA_964547435.1 uncultured Desulfatiglans sp.
GCTCATTTTTTTCCTCCGAAAAATTAAATCGTTGTTAATTATCTCATATTTTTTGTTAGAATTTTGTTAGGTTTACATTAGTCCATTATTAAAAATTCATAATAAACACCTCCTTCACTAAGATTTTTGGAAATATCCTGGTGCCTCTTATTCAGTAAAATAGGCAGTTACTATTAATAAAAAATTAGCAGATTATTAGTATTGAATGAGGAAATGTAAAAGATACAGCTTATTCAACAAGAGGAAGAGTAAAAATAAATTTTGATCCTTTTTGACATGGCTCATACCATATCTTGCCTTTATTTTTTCTTATTATTTCACTTATAAGATATAGACCCATTCCCATCCCGCTATTATCAATGGTTTTTTCAATCTTCGTGTTTTTCAAAAATAATTTAATTTGATCAGATTCAGAAATGGGGTTTCCTGTATTGAATATTGCTATCACATTTAAACAGGATTTCTGAACAATGGAACAGGAAAGTTTACACCCTTTTCCACCATATCTTACGGCATTGTTAATAAGATTTCTAAAAACAGACTTTAACAAAAACCTGTTTCCAAAAGTAAGGGCTCTTTCTTCTTTTTTATAATTAAATTCTTCATTGAATAGTATAACCTCCCGTTCCTCCAATATTTTTTTAAGCTCTATTATTACGGGATAAAAAATATCTTCCCTGATATCCAATATTTCACAATGCTCATTCTCAATATTGCCGTAGGAAAAGGCCATCCCCATTAAATCTTCCATCACCCCTGTTGCCTGAATTACCAGTCTGATGAGTTTTTCAAGCTCCTTATTCACTCCCTGATCAAATGTGCCATAGATACCTTTTTTCAATAATTTCAAGGTTGCACCAATTGTTACAAGCGGACTCCGAATATCATGAGAAAGCATTTTCAACATGTCGCATAGTTCTTCAGAACCCTTTTCATTGTTGATATTTTCTGAAATATCCGGAATAGCATCACAGGGCGGGCCGATAATATCTTGGTTAGAAGACTCTCCTTTATATCTC
>CAZJOB010000022.1:0-19931 GCA_964547435.1 uncultured Desulfatiglans sp.
GCCGTGTTTTGGAATCAAGTCAGACATTGGCAATCTGCTCCAATCACATTTTATCGCCGCTAAAAAGATGCAACTGAGTTAAAATTACAAACCTGTATGTTTATCCAGGAAGATTTACAACTTATCAAAAGGCATTAAATCCCTGACTGTCCAATGTCAAGATTTATCCTGTTAAACCTGTGTTATTTCGTTTAACCGGGACGAGACCCCGGTGTTTCAAATAAATTGTCATTCTGAGCGAAGCGAAGAATCTCTCATGAATCTGTTAATCTGAATGGCGTGATCTGGCATGTAACTGGTCATAAAATAGAGACCCTTCGCTTTGCTCAGGGTGACAGGCGCGGGGTATGGCTGTAAATAACTTGCCTGACAATTTTCTCAAAAAACAGGGCATTAAACCTTTGAGAAAAAAAAGATCAACCGGGCAATTGATTTTCTCTTGCTTAATATAATAGGCTTGATAAATAGGCGTTCCTGTGATAGCTGATATTTCTTACCGACAGAATATAACGATTAGCCAAAATAATAAGGAGGATACAATGGATCTGGGATTTAAAGGGAAGATTGCCCTCGTAACAGGCGCCGGAAGCCAGATAGGGTTCGGCAGGGAAATAGCGCTTTCGCTGGCAAGGGAAGGGTGCGCGGCTGTTGGAGTTACAGACATCAATCTGAATGACGCCATGCTTACATGCGAGGCGGTTAAGGCCCAAGGGGCCAAAAGCGTTGCTCTGAAGGCAGATGTTACAAAAAAGGATGAAGTCCGCTCAATGGTAAAAGAGATGATCAGTCAGATTGGAGACATAGATATATTGTGCAATGTGGCTGGAGCTATCATGGGTCACGGCCCCTTTGAGGAACAGGACCCGGCAATATGGGAAAAGGAGATTGCCCTCAACCTTTTCGGCCCGATGTATGTGGCAGGTGCGGTCCTGCCCGGAATGAGGAAGAAGGGAAAAGGCGCAATCGTCAACATAGGTTCAGGCAGTTCTCACATGTACAGCCATGGCGTCGGCGTTTATGCCCAGGCAAAAGGCGCGCTGGACGTATTTACCAAACAGCTTGCGTTCGCTGAGGCGCCCAACCGGATCAGAGTAAACTGTGTCGCGCCCGGACCCGCGCCCACCAACTTCATCAATTTCGGGGACAAGGACGCCATTATGGAAATGCTCAAAAAGGAACTCCCTCTGGGCAGGGCGACATCCGCTCAGGACATAGCCAATACAACACTGTTCTTTGCGTCTGATGTCTCAATCGATATTACAGGGCAGGTCCTTCATGTATCGGCAGGGTCGGTCATGTAAAAAAATATTTGGTCACAGGTAAAGGAGGCATCATTATGGAAAAAACCGATCTATCCATACCGGCGATAAGCTGCAACCACTGTGTAATGACCATAAAAAACGAACTTTCGGATATTCAAGGCGTTACGGCAGTGGAAGGCGACGCTGAAAAGAAGAAAATTTTAGTGGAATACGACAGTCCCGCGACACTTAATGAAATAAAGGCTGTCCTGAATGAAATAGGATATCCCGCTGAAAATTAAGCTCTTCTTACCCGGCAATTTCCATGACTGCCACATCAGGTTGCGCAGGCTTTGCTTTCTTCATCTCTTTCAACATGAAAGGCAGTAAATACGGCCATCTTTTACCTTGACTATAGATATTATATGGATTAAAAAGAGAGGTTCAAATTATTAAAATAACTAAATAAAACCTTATTTAACAAATATTATTCACCAGTGGAACGATTATAATGGAAAAAACCAGCACTGTAACCGAGGACAGACGAAAGAAGATAGAACGCCTGAAAGAGATGGGGATAAATCCGTTTCCCGCAGGATATCATGTAGACCTGCAATCGCGTAACGCCCATGAATTATTTGAAAATGAGGCCCCGGAGGCGCTTGAAAAAAACAGCAGGATATACTCCATGGCAGGGAGAATAATGGCTATTCGCGCCTTTGGCAAGGCATCCTTTATTCAAATCAAGGATGACGCCGGTTCCATACAGGCGTACATCAGGAAAGACAAGATAGGAGATGAACAGTATCAGATCTTTAAACTGATGGATATCGGAGATCACATCGGTATAAAGGGATCATTTTTCAAGACCAGAACCGGAGAACTGACCATCCTGGCCCAGGAAATCATGCTCCTTGCAAAATCATTAAGGCCCCTTCCTGAAAAATGGCATGGCCTTACAGATATAGAGACAAGATATCGTCAGAGGTATGTTGATCTCATAGTCAATGACAATGTAAAGGATGTGTTTATAACCCGCAGCAGGATCATCCGCTTCTTCAGGACCTTTTTCACAGAGAAGAATTTCCTGGAGGTTGAGACACCCATGATGCATGTTATCCCCGGGGGTGCTACCGCGAGACCCTTCAAGACATATCATAACAGCCTCGGAATGGATCTCTATCTAAGGATAGCTCCTGAACTCTATCTTAAAAGGCTTGTGGTAGGAGGGTTTGACAGGGTCTTTGAGCTCAACCGGAATTTTCGCAATGAAGGAATCTCCATTAAACATAATCCTGAATTCACCATGCTGGAATTCTACATGGCCTATGCCACCTATAATGACCTTATGACCCTTAACGAGGAACTCTTTAATGAGCTGCTCAGGGAGATCACAGGTGATAACAAGATCGAATATCAGGGAACCAGCATTGATTTTACACCTCCATGGCCCCGAATCTCCCTGAATGACTCTCTTAAGAAGATAGGCGGGGCGAGTGATGATGTTTTGAGCAGCCTTGACTCGGCCATCAGTTTTGCTGAATCCAGAAAAATCGCCCTTTCAAAAACAGACAGCCATGGCAAGGTGATCGAAAAGATATTTGATCAACTGGTAGAACCCAAACTTATAAACCCCACATATATAACAGGGCATCCTACTGAGATATCGCCTCTCTCGAGAAAAAATGATGAAAACCCTGAGATAGTGGACAGGTTTGAGCTTTTTATTGCCGGAAAAGAGATTGCCAATGCCTTTACAGAATTGAATGATCCTGATGACCAGCGCGGCAGATTTGAAAAACAGGTTTCATTGAGAGAATCAGGCGATAACGAGGCCCAGTTCATGGATGAGGACTATATTACCGCACTTGAATACGGCCTGCCTCCGACCGCGGGTGAAGGCATCGGCATAGACAGGGTCGTCATGCTTTTAACAGATTCTCCTTCCATCAGGGATGTTATATTTTTCCCTCACATGCGATTTAAATAATCACAGGTGAATGACCTTTTTTGGAGCTAAACCATCAATATGTTTTTTGAACTTTTTCTATGTCTGAGATATCTCAAAGCAAGGCGAAAACAGGCCTTTATTTCCGTGATATCGATAATCTCGATAATAGGTGTCATGGTGGGAGTAATGGCCCTTATCGTGGTGCTGTCTGTTATGAACGGATTCAGGGCTGATCTGATGTCCAAGATACTCGGGGTGAGGGCCCACATTGTTGTAAGCAATTTTGGAGGGCCTTTTACTGATTATCATAAAATGATTGATGATATAAAAAATATCGATGACGTCACAGGAGTCACGCCGGCCATATACAGCCAGGTGATGATAAAAAGTTCAGGATCCGCCAGGGCCCCATACCTTCGCGGGATCGAGACAGGCAGCACAAAAGAGGTCATTGACATCGGATCTATGCTGAAGGGGGGCAGCTTATCCTCCCTTGATGAGAGGTTCGAGGGGATACCCTCTATAATAGTAGGCAGTGAACTTGCAGACCAGATCAATGTTCGTCCCGGAAGCGTTATCAGTCTTGTATCTCCCGAAGGAAGGCTTACACCTCTCGGAAGAAGGTCAAATGAGCAGAGGTTCAGGGTTACCGCACTCTTTAATTCCGGAATGTATGAATATGATCTGAACATGGTCTTTATTTCACTGAGTGAAGCCCAGGATTTTATGGGCATTCAGAATAAGATCAACAACATCGAGATAAAGGTAAAAAATCCATACAAGTCAGAAATTATCAGCGAAAATTTAAAAAAACTTCTCGGGGGCGGTTACTGGATACAGGACTGGAAGGCCTCCAACAGGAGTCTGCTCGAGGCCCTGGAGCTTGAAAAGGTGGCCATGTTCATTATCCTGACGATGATTGTAATGGTAGGCGCCCTTAATATCATCAGCACACTGGTGATGATAGTAATGGAAAAAACACGCGATGTTGCCATCTTGCGCTCCATGGGCGCAGCCAGGAACAGCATTATGAGCATCTTTGTCTTTCAGGGCGTCTTTGTAGGCTTTATCGGAACGCTCGCGGGGCTTTTTTCAGGACTCGGGATATGTTATCTCCTGTCAAAATACAAGATTATTGAACTGCCTTCGGATATATATTATATGTCAGAACTGCCTGTGCGTGTTGAGACACTGGATGTGCTCATTGTGGTTTTTGCCTCTCTTTTAATATCTTTTCTGGCAACTATCTATCCATCCTGGCACGCATCGAGATTGAATCCGGTCGAGGCATTGAGATACGAATAAAAGGGTGCAATATTTTATTACATAATATGATAATAGAGCTTAAAAATATTCATAAGTATTTCAGCCATAATGGAAATGTCATAAGGGTTCTGAACGGCATTGATCTTTCTATTGAGCGGGGTGAAAACCTGGCCATAATGGGGTCGTCGGGTGTTGGAAAATCCACTCTGCTGAATATTATGGGTACACTTGAACCGCCTTCGAGCGGTGAGGTTATTTTTAAAAAACGGGATGTAAATAAACTGGCCGAATCCGATTTATGCCTGTTAAGGAACCGTGAAATCGGTTTTGTATTCCAGTTTCATAACCTGCTTCCCGAATTTAACGCCCTTGAAAATACCATTATACCGGCCCTTATTTCGAGGCAGGGCAGGGATGAATCAATTTCCAGGGCGGAAACATTGTTGAATGACATAGGATTGGGGAATCGTCTTAATCACAGAATTGGAGAACTATCAGGAGGAGAACAGCAGCGTGTCGCCATTGCCCGCGCCCTGATGATGAAACCGGATTTGCTCCTGGCGGATGAGCCTACAGGAAATCTGGACAGGGTCACAGGCGAAGAAACAGTAGACCTGCTACTTAAAATGGGTAAGGAGCAGGGTTTAAGCATGGTAATTGCCACTCATAATCAGCGATTAGCGGAAAAAATGACTAAAATAATGGAGATAGTTGATGGTAAAATTCAGTGATAGACAAAGAGGTTGTGATTACAAAAAAGGTTTCATGAATATTTTTAGGGAAGGCGGATTAAGTGTTATTCCGGCGGTATTATTGATTATTCTGCTGTCTTCCTTCAGCGCTTTCGCTGCGGAAGAAGAAAGGATAGCTGTCCTGCCCTTTAAGATCGAATCCCCTGAGCCCGCAGATCATCTGAAGACCGGTCTTCAGAATATGCTGACAGGACGCCTGGCTGACAAAGGCTATTACCTTATCAGCCCTGAAGAGATTAACAGACAACCCCTGGATTCAATATCCTATTTTGACACTGAGGATATGATTGATCTGGGTAAAGAACTTGACTCAGACTGGATAATATCGGGAACCCTCACCGAAACAGGGGACAAGGTAAATCTGGATATCAAGGCGGTTAATATCATTAATCCTGCCGGTTCTTTTTCCATATTTATGATCGAGGATAATGTGGAAAATCTGGCTGCTGCCATGAACCGCGCGGCTGAAAGCATACATAACCGGATATCAGGAATACCACTGATCGAAAAAATCGTTATTGATGGCAACAAAAGAATTGGCGATGACGCCCTTTTCGCGATAATAGAAAGCAAAGAGGGGGAGCCGTTCGACCAGGACAGGCTTGATCAGGACCTCAGATCAATCTATAGAATGGGCTTTTTCAATGACATGGATATTCAGTCTGAAGATGGAGAGAATGGCAAGATAGTAACCTTCAGGGTTATCGAGACACCTTATATTGTGAGCATTCACTTTAAGGGAAATAAGAGAAAGAAGGATGATAAACTTTTTGAAGAGATAGGGATAAAGAGATACGAGGCACTCAACAGGAGCGAAATAAAACAGAGCATCAACAGGCTTCGGGAAGTTTACATGGAATCGGGTTATTACAAGATTCAGATATCGGAAGAGATTACTGAACTGCCCAATAATGAAGTCGATGTGACATTCGTGATAGATGAAGGTGAAAAGGTCTATATAAGAAAAATTGATTTTATAGGCAATGAGGTATTTAGTGATAAGAAACTCAGAAAGACTCTTATCACGAGGGAAAAAAGCATCCTTTCATGGTTTACGAGCGCAGGCGTCCTGGATAAAAAGAAACTGGAATATGACGTTCATATGATAACTACCCACTACCATAATAATGGGTATATAAGGGTGAAAGTGGGCGAGCCGGATGTGAACTATGATTTGGAGGCCGGTCTGACAGTCACTTTTAAAATAGTGGAAGGTAACCAGTATGTGGTTAATGATGTCAGGCTGGAAGGCGATCTTATCAGGCCTCTGGATGAATTAATGCGCTATATCACCTTTAAAAAGGGCAAGCCCTTTAACAGAGAGGCCATTAACAATGACATAGAGAACATAAAGCGCATTTATGCCAATGAGGGTTATGCCTATGCGGACATAGCCATTTTTCCGGAACTTAAGGATGAGGGGAATCTTGCCAACATAGTACTCGATATAGACAAAGGCAAAAAAGTCCGGTTTGAAAGGATAAATATTCTGGGCAATGAGAAGACCAGGGACAAGGTAATAAGAAGAGAATTAAAGATAGTGGAAGGGGATTATTTTAACGGAGACAACCTTGAGAAAAGCACTGAAAATCTGAAACGCCTTGGCTTTTTTGAAGAATCGGGAGGGGTGGAACTGAAGACAAGAACGGGCAGCGCCGATGATCTGATGATCGCCGATATAAACGTAATAGAGAGACAGGCCGGAAGCATTCAGGGCGGAATAGGATACGGCGGATATGAAAAGGGCTTTGTGTTCGGGCAGGTTTCCCATTCCAATTTTCGCGGGCTCGGGCAGGCAGTGCAGGCATCCGTGCAATTGAGCAGCCGCAGATCAGCCTTTAATACATCACTTACCGAGCCGTGGCTTTTCGACACCCGCCTTTCCATGAGTACGGCCCTGTTTAAATGGGAGACCGATTATTATGATTATTCACTCGAAAAAACAGGGGGCTCCATAGGAGTCGGATTTCCTCTGGAAAAGGGGGATTATTTAAGGGGATCAATAGGTTATTCATATGATCAATCCGAGGTAATGGATGTTTACTCTTATGCCGCATCCATTATCAGAGACATGGAGGGAGAATACACCACCAGCAGCATCACACTGGGAATAAGCCGTGATTCCAGGGACGAGCCGATTAGCCCCAGAAAGGGATCGGTAAACGGGATTTCATTTGAATATGCCGGCGGCCCCCTTCTTGGCGGAGATGTATCTTTCAATAAATATATGGCTTCCTCAACCTGGTTTGTGCCCATGAAGTGGAGAACGGTTTTTGTAATTTCAGGCCAGGCCGGATTCGTTAAACGAAGGAAGGGAGGGAAGCTGCCTCTATATGAAAAATTCAGGATAGGCGGTGATGATGTAAGAGGTTATGACTACTACTCCATTTCACCCCTGGATCCGCAAACATATGATGAATTAGGCGGTAAAAGGATGTGGATCTACAGTCTGGAGTACAGGGTGCCCCTGGGTAAGGCCCAGGGTGTAACGGCCTACACATTCTTTGATATTGGCAACGCCTTTGAAGACATGGACTCCTGGAACAGGGGCGTAGGGGAATCAGTGGGTTTTGGAATCAGATGGCTTTCACCCATGGGGCCTATCAATCTGGGTTACGGGTTTAAACTCAAGACAAGACCAAATGATGACAGCAGTGGAGAGTTTATTCTAAAGATGGGAGCGGGATTTTAGTTGTCTGTGAATATTGGTCTGAATGAGAACGGGAATATTAAATCAGGACGCATTTTATTCGAAATAGAAATCTTTAAATATTGAAAGGGGGAGACATGAAACACTTATCTGTAATATTAGTAACAATCCTGGCGCTCTTTTCTTTGCAGACGGGAGCCTTGGCTGCCGGGACTGCAAAGATAGGAATTGTTGATCTTCAGAAGTGCATAAGAGAATCAAATGAGGGCAAAAAGGTTCAGGAAAGACTCCAGAACAGGCAGCGGCAAATGCAGGAAGAACTAGATAAAAGGCAGAAAGAACTGGAGAATATGCAGAAGGAGTTGGAAAAACAGAGCCTCATGCTGAGCCCGGATGCCAGGGAAGACCGACAGAAGGAGTTTGAGAAAAAACAACGTGACCTTGGTTATTTTTACCAGGATATAAATGATGAGTTGAAAAAGATCGAAAATGAAGCAAGGTCGGAATTAGTGAATATTTTCACAACCGTTGTGGATACCATCGGCAAAAGGGATAAATATGACCTTATAACCGAAAGAAGCAGTATCCTTTATTTTGAAGAGAGCATGGATCTCACGAATGAAGTGATAAAGGAAATGAACAAACTTCAGCCTTAGCCAGGGGAGCAGCATAATTGAAAGGCGGAATATTGAGTCTTAATTCAAGAAAGATAGCCGAACTTGTAGGAGGAACTCTTATTGGAGATGAAGAGGTTCTAATAACCGGCATCAATTCCCCGGATAATGCCCGCATGGGTGACGTGGCGTTTTTTTTTGATGTCAGATATCGTGAACTGATAAAGAAAACAGGGGCGTCAGTTCTGGTATTGTCCGAAAAGATTGATGACTATTCCGGATGCCAGATTATCGTTCCCGATCCAAAGCTTGCCTATGCCAGGGTGGCCGCGCTTTTCGCGCCTCCTGTAACAGGGCATTCAGGAGTAAGCAGCAGGGCTGTCCTGGATGAAGATGTTGTTATTGGCGACAATGTTACTGTATATCCCATGGTTTATATCGGCAAAGATGCCGTGATAGGGGATGATGTCATACTGTTTCCCGGAGTTTTCATCGGGGAAGGGGTGAAAATCGGAAAAGGGAGCGTGCTTTATCCGAATGTCACTGTTATGCGTGACTGTGTCATAGGTTCCGGTGTCATTATTCACGCTGGTTGCGTAATAGGCAGTGACGGGTTCGGTTATATTCGTGACGGGGCAGAAAATGTCAAGATACCGCAACTGGGGATTGTCCAGATAGATGACAATGTGGAGATCGGAGCTAACACAACCATTGACCGTGCTGCAATGGGAAAGACCTGGATCAAAAGAGGCGTAAAGGCAGATAACCTGGTGCAGATAGCCCATAACGTGGTAGTTGGAGAAGACACTGTTATTGTAGCCCTTTCAGGTATTTCAGGCAGTGTGCAAATTGGACGTGAAGTGGTGATAGGAGGTCAGGTAGGCATAAAAGACCACGTAAAAATAGGGGACAGGGCTATGGTCGGTTCTGCCGCAGGCGTCCATAAATCCCTTTCACCGGGAGAGATGGTGCTCGGAAATCCGACAATGCCTCCCAGGTTATGGATAAAGACAAGAGGTCTGATCGCCAGGTTGCCTGAACTTTTCGACCGCATTCGGAATATCGAGAAAAGCCTGAAAAAGTTGAATGAAGATAAATGATAAGAAAAAAGAGGGACATATGGATTTACCTATCAATTACCAGGAAATAACCAGATTGCTGCCACATCGCTATCCATTCCTGCTTGTTGACAGGATCATCGAGCTGGAGCCATGGAAGAGAATCGTTGGTTATAAGAATGTGACAAGCAATGAGGCCTTTTTTCAGGGGCATTTTCCGGGCAACCCCATTATGCCGGGTGTGCTGATCATAGAGGCAATGGGGCAGGTGGGAGGAATACTCTCAGGTCTCTCAATAGAGCACAGCGATCACAGCTCGGTATATTTTATGGCCATGGATGGAGTAAAATTCCGAAGGCCGGTAATTCCCGGTGACAGGCTCATGTTTGAAGTAACCACTTTAAGGACAGGATCAAAGGTCTGGAAAATATCAGGAAAGGCAACAGTTGAAGGCGAGCTGGTCGCTGAGGCAATACTCACGGCCCAGGTCGTCTCCATATGAAAGATTTTAATAATGAATATTCATCCCACAGCCCTTGTAAGTAAAAAATCCGAGATATCTTCAGGGGTTATCATCGGGCCCTATTCCATAATCGGTAATAATGTAAAAATTATGGAAGACACGGAAATAGGGCCCCACTCAGTGATAGAGGGGCACACCGAAATCGGCTGCCGCAATAAAATATCGCCCTTTGTTACCATAGGCACGCCTCCCCAGGACATCGGATATAAAGGGGAGGATACACACGTAAAGATCGGCGATGATAATGTAATAAGAGAATACACCACCATTCACCGGGCAACCACAAAACAGGACTGGGTTACTGTTATCGGAAGCAACAACTACCTGATGGCCTACGCCCATGTCGCCCATGACTGTATCCTCGGCGATCACGTAATTCTTTCAAACGTGGCGACACTTGGGGGACATACAACTGTCGGTGATTACGCCAATCTAAGCGGTTTAACAGCATCACATCAGTTTGTAAGGATAGGTCAGTACGCCTTCGTGGGCGGTAAAACCGGTCTTCCCCAGGACGTTCCTCCATATATGATGGCCTTTGGCACAAGGGCTCAGCTTTATGGCCTCAATGTTACAGGACTCAGACGCCATAATTTTTCGGAGGAAACCATAAGAGGTCTCAAAAAGGCATACAGAATAATATGGCGTGAAACCGGTCGTTTTACCGAGGGAGTTAAAAGGGTAAGAGAAGAAATGGAGTCATTCCCCGAGCTTGAGATACTTCTTGATTTTATCAGTGATTCAAAAAGGGGAATCACACGGTAGCATTTCGAATGAAAGAAACAGAAAATATAGGAATTATCGCAGGGGGAGGGCAGTTCCCCCTCATGGTAGCAGACTCCGCGCGGAGTCTGGGTTTCCATGTTACTGCGGTGGCTTTTGAGGGGGAAACTAATCCCGCGCTGGCCGACAGGGTGGATAAAATTATATGGATCAGGCTGGGACAACTGGGAAGGCTTATAAAGGCGCTCAAGAGCAATAACGCCAAAAAGGCCCTCATGGCCGGGACTATAGCCAAGAGAAAGATGTTCGAAAATGTAAGACCTGATATCAGGGGTCTGGCCTTTATGTCAAAATTTGCCGTTTTCCATGATGATAACATACTCAGGGCGCTGGCTGATGAACTCATGAAGGAAGGCGTTGAGATTGTGAGTTCCACATACTGCCTTCCGGAAATAATCGCCCGAAAGGGTTGTTATACAAAAAGAAAACCCGGCAAAAAGGATGAGGCGGACATTCGGGTTGGATGGAGAATAGCAAAGGATCTGGGGCGGCTGGATATCGGTCAGTGTGTTGTAATAAAAGACAGGACAGTGCTGGCGCTTGAGGCCATAGACGGCACCAATGAGACGATTTTGCGGGGTGGAAAACTGGCTGTCAAAGACGCGGTTGTAGTCAAGGTGAGTAAACCGAACCAGGATATGCGCTTTGATGTCCCCTCTGTGGGACTTGAAACGATTAAGATTATGAGTGAGGTTAACGCCTCCACCCTGGCCATAGAGGCAGGAAAAACACTCATTTTTGACAAATCAGAGATGGCGAATCTGGCTAACAGAAGCGGAATCTCTGTAGTAGCATACGAAACAAATGATTTTGAATGATTATCATCTATTTTAGATTAAACAATGGAGAATGATTTGGCGGAAAAAAAGGTAAAGGTAGGCGTTATCGGCGTCGGACACATGGGTGAATTCCATGTTCAGAAATACAAGGCTAACACAGGGGTCGACCTGGTCGGCGTGTTTGATGTAAACAGCGACCGCGCCAGGGAGATCGGCAAAAAATACAGTGTTGATGTCTACGACAGCCATCTGGATCTTCTTAAAGAGATCAGCGCGGCAAGTCTCGCTGTAACAACTGAGGGTCATTTTGACGTAGCCAAAGACATTCTCTCTTCCGGGGTTCATATGCTCATTGAAAAGCCCATAACATACCAGCTCGAATCAGCGGAAACCCTGATAAAAATGGCGGAAAAAAAGCGGCTGATTGTTCAGGTTGGTCTTTCAGAACGTTTTAATCCCGCTGTAATGAAACTGACTGAATTACTGGATCAGCCGGTTCTCATTGAAACCCACAGGCTCAATAAATTCACTCCAAGGGGAACGGATGTGGATGTAGTGCTTGATCTGATGATACATGATCTCGATATTGTCCTGCATCTTGTCTCTTCGGAGGTAAAAGAGGTGCATTCAGTGGGAATGCGCGTCATAACAGACAAAACTGACATTGCCAATGTGAGATTAATATTTGAGAACGGAACTGTAGCCAATCTGACCGCGAGCAGGGTATCTGAAAAGACACTTCGAAGAATAAGGGTATTTCAGCCCTCGGCCTATCTTCACGCCAATTGCTTTAAAAGGGAATTCAGCCTGACCAGATTGAATGACAAGGCCGGCGTGGAGCTCATAAGTCAGGGCAAGCTTACTACAGAAAACATCTCTTTCCCTGACAGCGACCCTCTGGCTGACCAGATAGCATATTTTGTCAAATCTGTTCGTAACGGGGCAAAACCGGACCATGCGGAAAGGGATGAGATAAAGGCATTAAAGATAGCATTGGGAGTCATTGATCAGATAAGGTCTGACTGCAGGACCTTTCTGCCGATAAAATAGCAGCCCTTTTATAACAACTGCGAATAAGAGAGTGGCGAATACAGGCACAAAAAAAATCCTTATTGCAACCGGCGAGGCCTCAGGCGACCTTCACGGATCAAACCTTGTCCGGGCCATCAAAGGGATGAACCCGAATATCTCTTTTATGGGCATCGGGGGGAGTAAACTTGAGAAGGCAGGAGTGGAAATCCTGGTCCCTTCATCTGAAATAGCGGTTGTAGGGCTCACGGAAATAGCCTCAAAGATAGGGCCTATTGTTCGCGCCTGGCTGAAGATCCGCTCTGTCATTCGAAAAAAACACCCCGACCTTTTAATCCTTATAGACAATCCCGGATTCAATCTGAGCCTGGCCCGTGTGGCAAAGGCAAACAAAGTACCTGTGTTTTACTATATATGCCCGCAGCTCTGGGCATGGGGAAAGGGCCGCGTCAGGAAAATTACTCGAAGGGTAGACAGGATGGCGGTAATACTTCCCTTTGAAAAGGAATTCTATGACAGAATGGGAACGAATGTAAAGGTGGAATATGTCGGACACCCCCTAATGGATTCCATTCCCCTCTCCCTGAACAGGGATGAAATAAGACGCAGCGTGGGGCTTGAACATGATTGCCCGGTTATAGGCCTGCTTCCCGGAAGCAGGGATCATGAAATAAGGAACCTGCTGCCCGATATGCTGGGCGCGGCTAGAATCATTGCAGAGAGATATAAAAACCTGAAATGTGTCCTGCCTGTTGCTTCAGGCATTCCCATGGAGCTTATTCGGGAATTCACGAAGAGATCATCTCTTAATATTATCTTTTTCAATGACGATATGTACAGTGCCCTCAAAATATGCGATCTGGCCATGGTCGCGTCAGGCACCGCGACACTTGAGACTGCCATTATGGGAATACCCATGGTGATTGCATATCGCATTTCACCTCTTTCATACAGAATCGCAAAAAGGGTGGTTAATGTAAGCCACGTCGGTCTTGTAAATCTTGTGGCGGGAGAAGAAATAGTGCCGGAACTTATTCAGGAAGCACTCACACCCGCATCCCTTGCAGGGAAATGCCTTGACATTCTTGAGAATAAAGACAGAAGACTCCAAATGACGCGCGGATTGGACATGGTGAGAGAAAGACTGGGAAAGACCGGTGCAGCGACAGGTGCAGCAGAAATCGCGCTTAAGATGATAAGGGGGATTGAAAAATAAATTATAATCGGATATCTTGAAGGCTGAATGGGGCAGGGCGCAAGGGAAAAGCTAATGAAATCAGGCGCCTTGAATCGTGCGCCGGCATTGCTTTAACAATAGATGAAATCACTGCTGTCCGAAAAACAACTGAAAGTGGCATATTGCCCTCAGTGAAATCAGGCAGTTATGCAACAAGTATTATCAAGCTGAAGTTCAGTTTATTAAACGTGCCCGGCCCGCAAGGCGAAGGCGTCTCTGCTTGAGTAACATGCACGGAATTATCTGCACGTGGATACCGCAGAGGCCCCGGCGCTCTCCCTGCATAACCGAATGACATTTGAGTTATGCCGGAAAAGCAGATCATCAGGAGTGCAGAAGGTTATCATCTGAACGAAGGTTCGGTTGTTTATGGTAAAGGATTGAATCCAGTGCGCTGCCCGCCCTGGCATTGAGTTATATGAGTCCAGGCCTCACTGAAACAGGTTCGGTCATTCCGGGAGAACCCTGGGTCCTCTACTGATTCTTATGGTTTTACCTTATACCTTATACCATAAACCTTATACCGTGATTATCCATGCCTTTGCCTTGCTGCCTGTGCGAGCCCTTTTGGGACAAGAATGAGATGAAATATTAACCTTACACATATGATTCAGGTAAAATTATGGCCCGAACAATATTGATAGTCGATGACGAGGAAAGCATACTCAGATCTCTTGAAGGAATATTAAGGGACGAGGGTTTTGAGGTTCAATGCGAATTGAGCGGTAAAACCGCCCTTGAGAGAATAGATGAAATCTTGCCGGATCTGGTGCTTCTGGACATATGGATGCCTGAAATGGACGGCATAGAGACGCTGGTCAAACTAAAAGAGGCCCATCCATACCTGCAGGTAATAATGATGTCCGGACACGGCAGTATAGAAACTGCCGTCAAATCAACCAAGCTTGGGGCCTATGACTTTATTGAAAAACCCCTCTCCCTGGAAAAGGTGCTTTTAGCCATCAATAACGCGCTCGATTATTATCAGCTTGAAGAGGAGATAAATCTTCTCAAGGAAAAGGATAGAAGAAGATACCGGATCACGGGAGAGAGCCCCGCGATTATGGAGATGAAGGAACAGATAAAAAAGGTTGCCCCTACAAACGCGTGGGTCCTCATTTCGGGTGAAAACGGCACTGGAAAGGAACTTGTTGCGCATACTATTCACCGCCTGAGCATGAGAAACAGAAAACCAATGGTGGAGGTAAACTGCGCGGCCATTCCCGAGGAACTGATTGAGAGTGAACTGTTCGGCCATGAGAAAGGCGCCTTTACCGGGGCAGGGATGATGAAAAAGGGCAAGTTTGACCTGGCCCATGAAGGCACGCTGTTTCTTGATGAAATAGGAGACATGAGCCTGAAGGCACAGTCAAAGACACTTCGAATACTGCAGGAACAGAGATTTGAAAGGGTTGGAGGTTCCAGAACCATCCATGTTGATGTTCGTGTGATCGCCGCCACAAATAAAGATCTGGAGAAGGAGATAGAGAAAGGGACATTCAGGGATGATCTGTATTACAGGCTGAACGTTGTGCCCATAGATGTTCCGCCCTTAAGGGACAGACTGGAGGATATACCTGCCCTGGTAAGGGATTTTTTGCGGGATATCTTTACGGTGACCAATCTTGATGAAAAGGAATTCTCTAACGATGCGATCGAGATATTAAAGAACTATAACTGGCCGGGAAATATCAGGGAACTGAAAAATCTGGTGGAAAGACTTATTATAATGACCCATGGCAGGGTTATTAAGGCCGAAAACATTCCATACCCATTTAACCGTGAATCGGCAAGCAAGGAGGTTCAGGATTCGTTCCTGTCTGTTGATAACTTCAGGGAAGCCAGGGCCATGTTTGAAAAGGCCTATATAGAAGCAAAATTGAAAAAATTTAAAGGAAATATTTCTCAGACAGCCGAGGCCATCGGCATTGAAAGGAGTAATTTGCATAAAAAGATAGGCGCTTACGGGCTGGATGATTTCAGGTCTTCTCAATAGTCTTTTCAATCCTTTTCCATATCTCATCCCTGCCTTCACCTGTTTTTGCGGAGAAAAGAACAGGATTCGTGCATGACAGCTTTTCCAGTTCTTTATTCAGTTCCTTTGCCCGTGCGGAGGCCTGGTTTCTTGAAAGCTTGTCTGTTTTTGTAAGCACCGGTATGGCTTTGATACCATATTCGTTGAGCCATTCAATGAGATTTGTGTCGCCTTCGCTCAAGTCGCGCCTGATATCAAGTATCACCACTACTCCCATGAGGTTTTTGCGTGTACTGAAATAGGTTTCGATCATATCCTTCCATGACGCCTTGACCTTCAGCGGCACCCTGGCAAAACCATATCCCGGAAGATCTACCAGGTAGAGCCTGTTATTTCCTGTTATGAAAAAATTTATCGCCTGGGTTCGTCCCGGAGTTGAGCTTATTCTGGCGAGCTTGCGCCTGTTTACCAGTACATTTAGCAGAGAAGACTTGCCCACATTTGATCTGCCCGCGAATGCTATCTCGGGCCTGTCAGCGGGAGGGTAATGCTCTTTTTTAAAAGCGCTTTTAAGAAATGAGGCGTCCATCTATTGCTTCTCCAGATAATTTTCAATCCTGTCAAGGCCGCGTGCGATATTTTCCATTGAATTCGCGTAGGAAAACCTTAGGTAACCTTCGGCATTTTTTCCAAAATCCACTCCGGGGGTAACTCCCACGCCGGCCTTTTCAAGTATATCAAAGGCAAGGCTATAGGAATCCGATGAAATGTGTTTTGCGTTAACAAAGACATAGAATGCCCCTTTAGGCTCAATGGTCAGGCCGAATCCCATTTTTTTGAGGCGCGCTATCATATAGATTCGTCTCTCATTATAGATATTTTTCATGTGTTCCACGTCTTTTCCGGCCTTTTTAAATGCCGCCACTCCTGCCCACTGTGATACGCTCCCTGCCGAGATATAAAAATTCTGCTGTATCTTCTGAAGCGGTCTTACAAATTCAGGCGGTGAAATTATATAGCCCAGGCGCCATCCTGTCATGGCGTAAAGTTTTGAAAACCCGTTTACCACAAAGGCATTATTCGTGAATTCAAGTATGGAGTGTTCATCTTCGCCATAAACAAGGCCGTGATAGATCTCATCGGATATCACGCATATCCCCAGTTCGGCTATCTCCTTCATCCTTTCGGGTGAAAGGAGGTTTCCAGTAGGATTTGAGGGCGAGTTTATGAGAACCGCCTTTGTCTTTGAATTGATCCTTTTAACAATCTCTGAAGGCCGGTATTGAAAGCCGTCTTCTTCATACACATCCACAAAGGCCGGAACAGCGCCAAGAAACACGGCAAAATTGGGATAGCAGGGATAATGGGGATTTGAGAGTATTATCTCATCACCCGCTTCGAGCAGTGCGGAATATATCATAAACAGCGCCGGAGATGTGCCTGATGTTATAATTACCCTGCCGGGGTTAACATTCAGTCCATATTTCCGGTTATAGTGATCACAGACCGCTTCCCTCAGCTCAATTAGACCGAGGCTGTGAGTGTAGTGAGTTTTTTCACGCCTTATGGCATCAATCGCGGCACTGGAGATACATTCAGGGGTGGGAAAATCCGGCTCTCCCACCTCCAGATGAATTATGTCTTGTCCCATCCTCTCGAGTTCATGGGCCCGTTCGAGGACATCCATAACCAGAAAGGATGTGATGTCATGAGCGCGTCTTGTCAACAGATTGGACATCAGGCTATATGACCTTGTTCAGCGGATACTCAATTATCCCTTCAGCCCCGGCCTTAATCAGTTTAGGAATAAGGTCTCTCACCACTTTTGAATCCACAACCGTTTCCACTGATGTCCACGCGGATTTATAGAGGTGGGCCACGGTCGGAGCATTAAGGCTCGGCAGAATAGCGATAATCTTTTCCAGTTTGTCCTCAGGGGCATTCATCTTCAGCCCGACCATGTTCTCCGCCCTCAGGGCTCCCTTGAGCAGGAGAACGATCTGATTGATCTTTTCCTTTTTCCACTCATCTTTATAGGACTCTTTATTGGCAATAAACTGTGTATTGGACTCCATGAGTTCATGTATTATCTTTAAACCATGTGCCTTAATGGTGCTTCCTGTCTCTGTGACCTCCACAATGGCGTCCGACAGGCCTGACACCACCTTTGCCTCGGTAGCCCCCCATGAAAATTCGACCTTAACGTCAATATTTCTTTCCCTGAAGTATCTCTTTGTAAAATTCACCAGTTCGGTCGCTATCTTTTTGCCCTGAAGGTCTTGCAGCTTTTCAATATCGGAGTCCGAGGGGACCGCCAGGACCCATCTGGCCGGATTCTGGCTGACCTTGGAGTATACAAGGTCATCCACAACCACAACATCCGACTCATTTTCCTTGATCCAGTCCTTTCCGGTCAGACCCGCGTCAATAGTGCCGCTTTCCACATAACGTGACATCTCCTGGGCGCGGCAGATGGTGCATTCTATTGTATTGTCGTTGATGTCAGGGAAATAGCTCCTGCCATCCACATTTATCTTCCAGCCCGATTTCTCGAACAGACTTAATGTTGATTTTTCCAGGCTTCCTTTCGGGATGCCCAATTTCAGTATATTCATGAATTTATCCTCATTTTTTATAGACCTTTTCCGGGTCAAATATCCTTTCACCGGTTATTGTTACTTCTCCCTTTGAATCCACCTTTTTATGAAAGCATGTCTTATAACCCAGATGGCAGGCCGCGCCTCCTATCTGTTCCACCTTGAACAGCACAGTGTCATTATCACAGTCGGCATATATTTCGATTATCTTCTGCACATTGCCGGAAGTTCCGCCCTTGTGCCATAACTCCTGCCGCGACCTGCTCCAGTAATGAACTTCACCTGTCTCAAGGCTTTTTTCCCACGATTCTTTATTGATATAGGCCATCATAAGCACCTTGCCGGAGGTGTAATCCTGAGCAATAGCCGGCAGAAGGCCGTTTCCTTTATTAAAATCCAGTTCAATCATTTTTCCTGTTCCTTTTCTGAATTAATCAAGGAAGGTAGCATATAACATATTGATATTTAGTAGCAAGTTAAAATTAGCCTTGCCCCCGCCCCTTTGATCTATGTTCCATGCTTTTTGATTAACCTTTTGACATCACAATATTTCATTTTAATCTAACAGTGAAGATACCTGTTGGATTAAAGAATACATCCGTTCGGGAGTAGTAATATAAACTCCAGTCGTAGAATGGATAGTATCTTTTCATTTGTCGGCATCTTCACGACAAATGAAAAAAATATTTCTATCTCTGTGTACTCTGTGTCACAAGGAGGCTGTCCGAGAATAGCTCCTGGCGTCATTCCCGCGAAGGCGGGAATCTATAAGTGCCTGAAAACACTGGATTCCCGCCTTCGCGGGAATGACAAAAATGGTGCAAAAATGTATTCTCGGACAGCCTCCTAGTGAGCGTAGCGAACGAGTGTGATAAACCTGTATTTCATATTTTTTATCGGTTCTAATAAAATCAACAAGTTATCTTTAAAAATCAACTGTATATTTATTATTTTGGACAGTAATGATTTTCGTTTTTGATGAACATGCAAAAGACACAATTTTACTTATATGTCATTCCGCAGCTTGTTGAATATCCAGATGCTGTTTTCGGGGCCTGCCGGGCCGTAGCCTCCCTGACCACCAATTTATCCCGCCATAGCTTTAGCGACGGCGGAAGCCTTAGCGGCGGTGGTTGGCGAAGACCGGACCACGGAATCCACTTCATCATCGTCATTCCCGCAATTTTCAGGCGGGAATCCACCCCGTCTGTCCTTCCGCAGCTTGTTGAAAATCCCTACGCTGTCTTCGGGGCCTGCCAGGCCGTAGCCATGGCGAAGACCGGACCACGGAATCCACCCCGCCTGTCATTCCGGAACTTGATTCCGGAATCCATCTTTTGCTTTTTTCATCTTGTGTCTAATTTCCTGTCATACTTACAGATTTTTAAAGATAAAATATTTTTCTTGACAAATAATCCAAACATCCTTTATTTAATAAAAACATATTCATTCTATGGTCCCTGAACTCACTTTTGG
>CAZJOB010000023.1:0-1082 GCA_964547435.1 uncultured Desulfatiglans sp.
TATAGGACATAATATACTGCCATATTTCAAGCCATCCGCTTCAGAACAGGAAAAGCTCAAACTCTGCCAGAGGAGCATACCTGTTTTAGGCATTATTTCACTGATTATGGCACTCTACTTTCAAAACATATATGAATTATGCCAGGAATCATGGGGGATACTACTTACCGGAGTCGCAGCGCCCATGTTTTTCGGAGTATACTGGAAGAGGACCACAAGCTCGGGAGCCCTTGCCGGGGCTATTGCAGGTGTAATCTGCTGGATAGTAATAAAGGTTTTCTTTGAGGATTATCCCTCAAATCTGTTCGGCTTTCTCTGTTCATCCCTTGTTCTTGTCCTGGCAAGCTCTGCCCACAGTCTCAGGCGCCCTGCTGGTAATCAGGCTTTATAATTAGGGCGATTTTTTTATTTGGCTCCTCACGGGATTTTGTGGGTAAATATGAAAACTTGAAGGAAAGCGTGTCTCTATAGTTGCATTAAAGAAGATATCCGGAACTGCATTCAATATTCTGCCGGACTGGCCACTGAATAAGTAATATATGAATTCAATACAGAAAAAATATGACTTGACAGCATTTTGATGTCAACCCATAATTATACTGTCAAATATGTTGGAGGTTATCATGAAAGTCCTGACAATAAGAAACGTACCTGAAGATCGCGCTCCCATTGACATTTGACTGCCTCAGCCTCTTTTAAAGCTGATTATTTTGCTTTTTACTAGTGCAACAACTTTTGAGCTTTTATATCATTTCAATCGATTATATAATACTTCAGGTTTCTAATTAGAAATTTCACATTTTATTTTAAATAAAATTAAACAGATACAAATCTATTGGAGATTATTAATATGAATATGTACAACTGGATGGATCAGATAATTTATACTGAGAAAAAAACCGCGCTGCCGATAATATCATTTCCCGCGGTGCAGTTCATTTTTGTTACGGTTAGAGAGCTTGTGGCTGACAGCAACCACCTGGCAATCGGAATGAGGCTTATTGCGGACAGGTACAGGATGGGCGCATCCTTTACCTACATGGACCTGTCGGTTGAGGCCGAGGCATTCGGCGCTATTACTG
>CAZJOB010000023.1:1092-4185 GCA_964547435.1 uncultured Desulfatiglans sp.
AAACTGGTGCCTGATGAAGAGGCAGCCGATGCCCTGGAGGTTCCCGGGATAGGATCCGGACGAACAGGAGTAAATATTGAGACGGTCAAAAAGGCAAAGATGCTCATTCATGACAGGCCGGTTTTCGGCGGATGCATCGGGCCCTTTTCCCTTTCCGGACGCCTTATGAATGTCAATGACATTATGCTTCACTGTTATGAATCACCTGAAATGGTTCATAAGGTCCTGCGAAAAAGCACGGATTTTATAAAATCCTATGTCACTGAACTGAAAGAAGCAGGGGCGAATGGTGTGCTGCTTGCCGAACCTCTGGCAGGGCTGCTGTCACCGGAACTTATAAAAGAATTTTCCACGGAATATGTCCATGAAATTGTAGATACGCTTCAGGACAAGCATTTTCTCTTTATTTATCACAACTGCGGAAGCGCGGTTCCTCGCCTGATGAAAGAGATAGCCGACACGGGATGTTTTGCCTATCATTTCGGGGAATCCGTGGACATGATAAATATGCTGGAGATATTGCCAAGAAACTACCTGGTGATGGGAAATATCAGCCCGGCAAAGGTCTTTAACGGTAATTCAACAGAAAATGTCAGGCTTGAGACACTGAAACTGCTCAGGACTTGCAGCAGGTACAACAACTTTGTGATATCTTCAGGCTGCGATATCGATCCGAATGTGGACCTCGACAACATCGACATGTTTATGAAGACCACGGAAGATTACTATTACAGGCAGAGTCTCCTGAATGTTATCTCATAAATTAATGCATCGTCCCCCCGCCATCCACAACCAGGGTCTGGCCAGTAACAATCAGGGGCTCTGAGCAGAAAAACAGTATTACATGGGCCACATCAGATGGCTGGCATACCCTTCTGAGAGGCAGCATTCGTGCGATTATTTCCTTGTGCTCCCTGGGTGTATATTTCTGCATAGGAGTCTCCACGTATCCGGGAGCAACACAGTTTACATTTACGTTATACGGCCCCATCTGCTTTGCCAGGAACTTAGTAAAATTGATAATGCCTGCCTTTGATGCCCCATAAGGCGCTGTTCCGAATCCTCCGGTGATGCCTACCGAGGAACTTACGTTGACGATTCTGCCGGACTTCTGCCTCATCATGGCGGGCATTACGGCTTTGGCGCAGTGAAACTGACCTTTGAGATTCACATTAAGCACCATATCCCAGTCATCGTCAGTCATGTCCATGATCGTGTACTGTTTGCCTTCCGGATCAATCTTGTCTACACCTGCGTTATTAACCAGTATATCTATCCTGCCGTATTTATTAAGGGCCGCATCCGCCATGTTCTCGGCATCCGGCCATTTGGAGACATCTGTTCTAATGGTAACGGCCTCACCCCCGCTATTATCAATCTCCGATTTTACATCATTGATCGACTCATTCCTGATGCCCGCTAAAACTACCTTGGCGCCTGCCTTTGAAAGTGCCAGAGACGTGGCCCTTCCTATTCCCTTTCCCGCTCCGGTAACTATTGCGATCTTGCCTGTAAAATTCATATGATTCCTTACTGTTTGGTTAATATCCATTCAGAAGCACAGATTTTTGAATGGATAATGCTAAATAATTTAACAACAGTCAAGCTTGATGGTTTCGTAAAAATTCCAAAAAACGTCATTCCCGCGCAGGCGGGAATCTATAAGTGCCTGAATTGACTGGATTCATCCGGCTTCAGTCATGCCGTGGCAGGCTCCATTCGCCAGAATGACGAAAAATGTTGTTTTTCGACTTTTTACGAGATCAACAATGTTTATTTATACTTTTTCCCCGATATATCACACGGCTATAAATGACTTGACACAAAAAAATGCTGCTCCTATACTCTTTTATTAAAAAAAAGGAACTCTTTTCATTAATAATCAAATCAAACTAACAATTCAGTGATGTCTATTAACTTGCACGGAGGAAAACATGAAGAAAAAAGTAGTGAATGGCAATTTTGCTTATTTGGCGGCAGTTCTGGTTATTGTCGGAGCGGTGATGTGGGCGATCGGATGCTCAAACACGGGAAAAATCAGCAGCGAGCAGTTGATCACTGCACTGAACCCTGTGATTTCCAGCAAAATAGCGGAGCGCGTTCCCCTTACACCTCGCGCTGAAACCCTGGAAGGAAAGACAATATACATGGTAGACCTTCAGTGGGGAGGGCCCAATGCCGGCTACAGCGTGTTCGAGGAGATGCAGAACTGGTTCTCACAGAACATGCCGTCAGTGAAGACCGAGATTCGAAGGTCTAGCGGCGGTCCCTTTGGTGATGATAAGGCCCTTCGGGATGAGATAGTCGCAAGCCAGGCAGGAGGGGTTATCATCGGAATCGCAGGCTGACACGGCTGTGTGTCGGCCGTGAGCCGATTTGCGAGGAACCTGGAACTTGAAGGCAAGATACCGACCGTAGGCGCATCAGGCGCGAACGTGGTGGATTTCAGGTATTATGAACTGAAATACTCCAACGGTATACCCATTCGATATGTATCTTTTCCATTCCCGATTGCCGGGCAGCCTAAAGCAGTACACAAAGAATATGTTGAAGGAAATGATCTCCTGACCGGGAAACCCATGATGCAGGCAATTATTGACGCCCTTACCATGCCCCTTACCGACGAAGAAATGAAAGAGGGTATGCCTCTCGAGGGAATCCCGGAGCCGCGGCTTCTTAAACCAGATACCGAGGCAAATTTGAGGAGGCTTTTTAAAGACCGGGAGTGGACCGACTTCAATCCGATCATCCTTCCTACTGAAGAGAGAGTGGCTGAAATGCTCAAGGGGACCAGCCGCGGTCCTGATGAGATAGTTTGCAAAATGGGCTCCCGCGAAATGACCGTGGAAAAGGCAGCGGTTTACGCGGTTATGACAGGCGCCAGACCGGAATATTTTCCGGTAATTCTCGCTACGCTTACTCAGGCGCCCTCTTTTGGGAATTCAACCAGTTCCATGGCGAACATGATTCTTATAAACGGGCCGATTGTCAAAGAACTGGGAATAAATGCGGGCACAGATGTGATGGGACCCTTCAACGAAGCCAACTCGGTGATAGGAAGGACCTTCACAATCGCGGGCAAGATGATGGGAG
>CAZJOB010000023.1:4195-8048 GCA_964547435.1 uncultured Desulfatiglans sp.
CGCCTATTCAACCCTTGGAAGCAACCTTCAATACAATAATGTCTGTATTGCTGAAAATGAGGATGCTTTGCCCGAGGGATGGCAGCCTTTTCATGTACAGATGGGCTTTAAGCCCACGGATAGTGTAGTAACTATAGGTGTAGGCTGGAGTTACATATCGAGCGTGGGTGAAGCGCAGATCAACCATCCGCCTCATATGCTTATTCGGGATTACATGAGATCACTCACAGGTATGTCTGCAACCGTGATAATGGACCCGACTGTCGCGGGTCTGCTTAAGGACGCCCACGATTTCAACACAAAGGCCGACCTGAGCAAATACCTTGCCGAAAATACGGAGGTGGCCGTCGGGACATACTGGGGTAACGGCGTCAACACAACCGCCATGGCGCCTATGGCTATGCAGGGCCTTGAGCCTTATGCCACATGGCTGAATTCGCCCCCTGAGACCATGATAAAGCCCTTTACCAATGCCAGGGCTGTTCAGGTTGTTGTCGCGGGCGGAGGGATTCAGACCACCTGGTTTGTAACAGATTTCAGACTCGGCAGGGGCGCCCTCGTAGGCGATTGGAAATAACAGACGGGTGTAGTTCTTAGATCTTTCAAGGCACTCTTTCGCGGCCTGACGCAGCTTCTCATGGTCAGGCCGCGAATCATTTATATTCATTATCTTTTTTCAGGCAGTCCCGCCTTTTTCAGCAGTTCCAGATGAAACCTGGTTATTTCTTCATCCATGGACGGCAGGGACCGGTATAATTCCAGAGAAAAATACGGGAAAATCCTGAGCATTTCTTTGGCATAAAAACGGGCCTTTTCCATCTCATTCTCAAAAGAATAGATCAATGTCAGATAAATATGCGAGAGCCAGTCACTTTTGTTCTGCATCAAAGCCCTTTCAAAGGATGCCTTTGCTTTATCCAGATTGGAGAATCCATGGGCGGTCGGGCTGGCATAGGCAATGCCCAGGTATGTGAAATGCTGTGCCTCTTCGGGGAAGGGATCAAGACGCAGGGCCAGTTCATAATGATGAACCGCTTCATCATATCTCCTGAGGGCAATCAGAATAAAGCCCATGTTAAAATGGGCGATAGCCGAATTGGGAGAATGGTCCACCCATTTCTGATTATAATCAAGGGCCTTTTCATGCTCATTTTTGTGCAGGTAGATCTGACCCAAAAGGGCGTACCCTGCCCCTTTATCAAGTTCAAATGCCTTTTCAGCGTTTTCTTCAGCACGCTGCATAGATCTTTTTGCCGATTCACTGTCTTCGAGATAACTCAGCGTAAGAAGAACAGACCCCTGCCAGTAATATGCCCACGGATCAGCAGGGTCCAACTCTATAAGCCTTTCCGCCAGTTCTCTGGCCTTTATGAGGTTTTCAGGGGTCCTTATGTTAAAATATCTGATGAGCAGAAACAGGGTCTCGGAATATTCCACATCGACCTTCCGTGCTGAAACAAAATCGCGCGTCCGCTCCCTGTCAACAAGCTTTATTCTCAGCTCTCTGAAAATATGCCACATTATTTCAGACTGAAGCGCAAGTATGTCTTTCACTTCACGGTCATAGGTCTCGGTCCATATATGGTATCCCATAACCGCGTCTATCAACTGTGCAGTTATCCTGACCCTGTCGCCATCCCTTCTTACACTGCCTTCCAGAACATAACGAACGCCGAGATCCTCACTTACCTGCTGTATCTTTACGGGTTTTCCCTTATAGACAAAGGTCGAGTTGCGCGCGATTACAAACAGATCAGGATTTCGGGATAAGCCTGATATTATCTCCTCGGTCAGGCCGTCACTGAAATATTCCTGATCCGGATCACCGCTCAGGTTTACAAAAGGAAGAACCGCAATAGAAGGTTTCTCCGGCAACGGGTAGGCCATTCTATCAGGAGATGCCTGTTCAATTTTTCTAGCCTTACCGGAATATATGATCCAGCCGATAGATCCCGCCGCGGCCAGGAATAGAAAAACAATGACAGCTATTGCAGCCCTGCGGGATACCCTGCCCAAAAATCTCTTCTCATCAAACACCCTGCCTGCTGTTTCTGATTCCATCAGGACACGGTAAATCTGTACTGGCCCGGATATGTTTTTTAATTCGTGCTCACCCAGATACTCATAGCCTAGCTCAAGTTTGGTTTTCACATGGTCGTAGGCAGTCCTTGATATACAGATTCCTCCGGGTTCAGCCATGCCTTCTATTCGTGCGGCGATATTAACCCCATCACCGTAAATCCTGCCGGCTTCCTCGACCACATCACCAAGATTGATACCTATCCGGAAATTCATTCTCCGGTTTTCCATTAATCGTGCATTTTTGATTTTTAAACTGTGCTGGATCTTAACCGCGCAATCTACAGCGTTAACCACGCTTGCGAATTCAGCAAGTATATTGTCACCGGTGGCATCTACGACACGACCTTTATATTCTTCAACAAGTGAGCTTATAAGTCTCTTGTTTTCCTCCAGATTCTGAATAGTGAATGCTTCATCTTCCTGCATAAGCCTGCTGAAACCAACGACATCAGCACTGAGTATCCCGCTGAGTTTTCGATTAGTGAGTTCCTGGGACATAGTCACCTTTTCTATCAGGTTTATTAATTCTGCTGTGTAAGATGAATTTATAAGATTTTTTCAGATTAATTTAATTAAGAAGCCCGAATTTCTGAGATATTAACCTATAAGAGCAGGGATGTCAAAATATGTTTATGATAATCAAAGCAGGTGGCTGTTTTTGTAGATTGGTCAACAGCCCATTGCGGCAATATGAATACTGCCGCAATGGCCGGAAATGGAAAGTAAAAAAGCGCAATCACTTGATTGCCGCCTTTTCATAATGCGGGGTATCTTATTTCTTTACCTTGATCTGTGCAGGGTCTTTTACCTTCATTGAGGCTCCGTTTGACGGGTTCTGATGAATCTCCCCGGTTACGCAGATCTCCTTTCCCACATACAGATCCTTATCCAGTTTTTCCTTTAAAGAATCATCCACTTCGATTCCAACCGCACCCTGATCCATGACACCCTTGCCCATGCCCAGGATTGTCACACCCTGATAGGGCAGCGTGTCAACAATCTTTCCGCAGACAGTCGCCTTTTCACCAATGTGTTTGGCAGCTTCTTCACAGCTGTAATCCGCGGCAGTTGTAATAAGGGGCAAAAAACAGACAAATGCAAACACCAGGAAAAAACACAATACTTTTTTCATAATATTCCCTCCTTTATTAATGGTTCTTTTGAAAATGACAATATGAGAGATTTTGCTATTATTTTAATACAATAACCCAATCGTGGCTATTCTTATCAGATTTTGATTATCAATACAATAGAAGAAATTAAATTCATCACATTATATTAATTTTTCTGAAGGAAAAAGCTTTTTTCTTGCGATTGATACCCCCGGATTATATATTGAAAATATCATAAACAATATGGATGGAATACAGAATCCAGGGAGGTTATAAATGAAATATTCAGTAGTTTTAATTCTGATGTTTATGCTGATGCTGAGTCCTTTCCCAATCAGCGCGGACCCCAGTGTTTATCCTCTTGGAACCACAATCTACAAGCCTGATAAGTGCTGGAACGGATTTACAATACTTTCATCCGATGATGGACGACTTATCGACATGAATGGAAACCTGGTTCATCTCTGGAAAGGAAAGCTTCACCACCCTAACAAGGTATACCCCGGAGGATATCTTCTAACCTCTACAGCCGCGTGGAGGCATGGGCGCCAGGATGCCTTGGAAATCCAGATTCGGGATTTCAGCGACAATATCCTCTGGAGGTTCAATAAATGGCAGGAAGGCAGGGCGAATGAGGGAGATGGAAACATATGGCTTTC
>CAZJOB010000023.1:8058-11084 GCA_964547435.1 uncultured Desulfatiglans sp.
GACCTGCAGATAACCGGAAATCCCGTCGGTTATTACATACCAGGCGCTGCTCCATTGAATATTTCAAAAGGTAAGGTACTGGCACTTGCGCATCAAAATGTAATAAATGAAAAGATAAACAGAAACACGCAGCTTATTGATGATGTTCTTTATGAGGTTGACCTTGCAACGGGTAAAATAGTCTGGACATGGAAGGCATCGGAACATCTGGATGAGATGGGATTTGATGAAGCGGCCTTAAAGGCCATGCAGAATTTCAAGCAGAAACCCCGAAGTGAAGGAGATGGATTCGACTGGTTTCACCAGAACTGCGCATCCTATCTGGGTCCCAACAAATGGTATGAAGGCGGCGACAAGCGGTTTCACCCGGACAATATCATCCTCGACAGCCGTGAAGCAGGTCTTCTGGCTATTGTGGAACACAAAAGCGGAAAAATCGTATGGCGCACAGGGCCCTACTACAGGGATGGAGATGACAAAAAACTGGGGTGGATGATCGGGCCGCACCATACTCATATGATTCCAAAGGGGTTGCCCGGCGCCGGCAACATAATGGTATTTGATAATGGCGGATCATCAGGTTACGGACCGCCTACTGATTTTGCCCCGGACGGCATAGGTGTTATGCGCCGTGATCATTCACGTGTGGTGGAATTCAATCCTGTCACAAAGGAAATCATATGGGAATACGCGCCCAATATCTCCGGAAGACCGGACCCGGTCTTAGGTCACAAGATGTACAGCGTAAATGTATCTTCGGCCCAGCGTCTTCCAAACAATAATACGCTTATTACAGAAGGTGCACAGGCGCGTATTATAGAGGTTACCAGGGACAATGAAATAGTATGGGAATATATGAACCCATACCTTTGGGATTCCGATATCCCTATGATCCGCAATCTTGTGTACAGGGCCTACCGTGTTCCCTATGACTGGATACCGCAGTTGCCGAAGCCAAAGGAATCAGGTGTGGATGCAGGGCCTAATTATCTATTCACGATACCGGCAGAAGACGGGTCACACCCTGATTTCGGCATCAACAGCACCGCGGTCTGGAAACAGGGCAGCAACCAGGAAAAAAACAAACAAGGAGGGAATGAATAATGTCTGAATCGAAATATGCAAAATATATTGTAACTGATCTTATTGTTCCGGAAGAAAAGAAAAAGATAGAGGCCGATTATAACAGATACGCGAAAAGGATCCTGTGGATGGATAAGAACGTGGTCGAGGGCGCCTTTCACATGAATACGGCATGGTATCTGAATGCGGCCAAGACCCTGGAAGACAGGCCACATGTCCATGACTCCGATGAGATCATCGGATTTTTTGGAAATGACCCTGAGAACCCTTATGATCTGGGAGGGGAAATTGAGATGTGGATGGAAGATGAAATGCACATTATTACAAAAAGCGCCCTGCTCTTTGTGCCTGCGGGAATGAAGCACTGCCCCCTGATCCTTAAAAGGGTTGACAGGCCCATATTCCATTTCACGACCGTGCCGGGAAAGCTGTACATCAAAGACGAAAACGCAAAGTAAACCGATGAAGCTTTTACAGGGTGATTACCCCCTGTAAAAGCTTCATTCGCTAACCCCCATGAACAATATAAACAAGATTCAACTTATCGCCATCCTTCAGGGGGGCATCTGTTCCTGAAGGATAGATGCTCTTACCGTTCACAAATATCTCAAAACGCTTCAGCAGTTTTCCTTCATTAGTGATAAACATCCCCCTGGTTCCGGGATATCTTTGTTCAAGTTCTTTCAGGCATTCGCCGACATTTGAACATTCAACGCGGACAGTTTTTTCATTATCCGTATAATGCCTGAAAGCACCTGTTATTTCCACTTCAACACTCATTATTATTCAGCCTTCAGCCTGTCACTTACTGTAAAGCTCGTCTGCAACAAAATCCATACCCAGTTCCAGCAGGATTTCCCTGCCTGGCTTTCCTGTCTCAGCATCCCAGCCCATGGCCTGATAATATTCCGTGGAGATCTCTTCGGGTTCCATGGTAAAACCGGCCCTTGGCCCTATTGTTTTGGGAGGTTTTCCCAGCATTCTGTCCGGATATTTCCATGGAGTTGTCAGGCCTTCACGAATATTGAACGCCTGACGCATTGTATTGATTCTCTGACCTGTTCTGATCACCTCATCACGGTCAATATCCCATCCCGAAATGGTCTGAATAGCCTCAATAAAGTATTCGGCCTTTCCATAGCCGTCACCGTAGCATATCATGCAGAGTCCGGCAGCATTGTAAAACTGCGTAATACATGCGCCTATCTTATGGGGCTTACCGCGGCCTTTAAAGGTTGTCGCATCATATTCGGGCATGGTTCCAGGTGGATGGGGGCCTTCACCGCTCATGGTGTGACGCGCTGGTGTGGGCTCAGAGCAGTAGGCAATAGCAAATCCATGGCCGCCCCTTGAATCGTGCGCGGGTATCTCCTGGCCGCCCACCTGCATGGCATATTTTTCAGAGCCTTTGCCTATCTTTTTGGAGGCAACCTTTGTTCCGTCGGCAAGCAGATCACCGAAACCTTCCCTTTTGACAATCTTTTCAAGCAGGGCAATTATGGCCTTATGATCGCCCCATTTCAGTTCCAGACCGTCGGTGTCATCCTTTGTGATAATCCCTTTCTCATAACATTCCATGGCAAAGGCTATTGACGCGCCTGTTCCGATAGTATCAATGCCGTACCGGTTGCATATGTCACTGGCCTTGATGATAGAATCAACATTGCTGTTAAGAAGATTGCTGCCGAACATAGCCTGGGTTTCATATTCGGGTTTGTGGGCATGTTCTCCCCAACTGTACTCACCGGCGCCGGACTTCATGATGCCACCGCAGGCGATCGGGCAGCGATAGCAGCCATAACGTCTCTCCTGCTGCGCCACTATATACTTTCCGCCGATCTTCTCAAGATCAGGCATATCACCCGCACGTGTGCCTTTCCAGTTTTTAAAGGGGGCGTCATCGATATCTGAGCACATCTCCATCATGCCGCAGGTTCCGAATT
>CAZJOB010000023.1:11094-19414 GCA_964547435.1 uncultured Desulfatiglans sp.
GCATAAATTTTACCATGGGGCCCATGTCGCTCAGATGTTTCTTTCGCATTGTCTTTGAGGCCTCCTTGTCCGCGACCGGAATCTCCATGGCGCCGTTTATGGCAATAGCCTTCAGTTTCTTTGAACCCATTACCGCGCCAAGACCTGAACGGCCTGCCGCCCTGCCCTTGTTGTTCATGACAGATGCGAGAAGTGATATTTTTTCCCCTGACGGACCGATACAGGCCACTTCCAGCTTGCTGCCGTGTTCTTTTCGAAGGACATCCTCCGTATCAAAGGTATCCATGCCCCAGAGATCAGAGGCGTCTTTCAATTCCGCCTTACCATTATCAATATACAGATATACAGGGGTGTCGGATATGCCCGAGAAAAAGACTGCGTCATATCCGGCGAATTTAAGATACGGCCCCACATTGCCTCCTGAATTGGCATCACCCCATCCGCCTGTCAGCGGTGATTTTCCCACCATCACATATCTTGACCCGCCGATTGCATCAGTGCCTGTAAGCATGCCGGTTACAATTCCAAGCATTGCGTCAGGACCCAGCGGATCCACACCGGGTTTCTGCCTTTCAAAAAGGATCTTTGCTCCAAGGCCGTAACCGCCTATATAATCCCTGGCGGTTTTTTCATCCAGGGCCTCTTCCTTGATATTTTTGTCTGTAAGATCAACAAACAATATTTTACCCATAAAACCGTGTGCCATAATTCAAATCTCCTTATTTTTTATAATCTGTTTATTATACACATCTGATAATATATCAAAAGTATTTTTTTTAAGCTTTTTTTATATCAATTTAGATATAACTATTTCTTATTATATAAAGTCACATTGCGATGGTCCAGCAGGACGTCAAATGAGACCTTAAGGGCGTTTACATATTGGCTTGATGCCCCGTTTATGCCGTTTATAGATTCTATTGTGATATGCTTAAAGGGTTGAAATTCCCTTGTTAGGAGGTGCCTGAGTGAACAGAAATATTCCTGCATATCAGGATCATCAGGTTGAACAGATATAGTCAATGACCTGCCGTTCCTCTCTGAAACAAGCACAAGATCCTTCCCTCTGTATACAAGATGATTGCCGGGCAACCTCCTTGGGAGAATAACCTTATCGGAACCCGTTCTAATTCCGCACATTGAAACAGGATCCGTTGCGTTGATCCAGTAAACGGTCTTTTCTTCCTTATTCAGTGTCTTAAGCAGACTAAATGCCTGAGGGGATACGAACTGCGGACCGGATACGCCCCTGAAAAAATATCCGGCCAGAAGTTCACCGGAAA
Source organism: uncultured Desulfatiglans sp. (assembly GCA_964547435.1). Taxonomy (GTDB): domain Bacteria; phylum Desulfobacterota; class DSM-4660; order Desulfatiglandales; family HGW-15; genus CAZJOB01. The sequence continues at coordinate 12,378 of CAZJOB010000023.1, forward strand.
GCTCCATCAGACGCATTGAACGGAAAAGTTCATTCCAGCCGAATGCCTTAAGTTCTTTCTGAAGCAGTTCGCGAAACAGGATGCCATATCTGTCCAGCAGCAGTCTCACCCTTTCCTTTTTCAATTCCTCACGGTCTATCAGGTCACTGTCCTGTTCGGTTTCAGATAACATAAACCAGTTGCCATTATAAGGCAGGGAGCCTTTCCACCTTGAAAACCCTGTACGTGAAACCCTTCCGCGGTCTGCCCGCCTTGCGGAGACGCCTTTAATAACCGGATATACAACCTTGAATTTATTTTCAATACCCTTTCTCAAGGCGGAAAATTGATCATTGGTTACCCTTCCTTTCCATACTGCACTCCACAGTCTTTCGGAAAGTTCCCCTGAACCGAGTCCTGACAATTCCATGAGAGACATAAAATCATACTTACCCTTTGCCGCTGGAAAAAGCCCTGCGATATCATCAGATAAATTCTGTTCTGTTCCCTTTTCATTCAGACTTCCCTTAAAGGATGATCCGTTCATAATCAGATCCGATTCCGATTCAAAACAGAAAGCAATCCTTTGCCCCTCAAATCCAAGCCAGCGCAAATCCCCTTCTCTCAATATAGTGTCGAGCCATGAGCATCTGTATTGTTTAAAACGCGCGGGCAGAATATCAGATTCCCACATATCAGCAGGTAAAGGCATGCACAGAAGCTGCTCAATGGAACTGAAGAGGTCTTCCACAGAATCCGACTGTTTTATAAATCCATGGTAATGCGCAAGGAAAACAGAAAGATACTCTGTCTCAAGGGTCTCAAACTTCGGCATTGCACCAGCACGTCTGAGTCTTAAAAGAATCTCATAATTTTTACTGTCACAATAATAACCATCATTCGAATCCTCTATCAGAGGGCCGGATATAATTTCTCTTGATTCGATGAGACCTTCGAGAACAGATAAGAGACAATCCCTTTCGATTCCGAATACCGAGACGATTGATTCCATTGACACAGGCCCGTAAAAACTCATCCATTCACAGACAAGATTCGACATTATCTCTTCATCTGTCCTGTCCGGCTGAGGGTTCTGACCCGTTACGGCCTCTGTAATCGATTCTCCGCCGGACAATAATTTGATTTTCATTTTATCACCTCTGTTTCCGAACGCCTTGAATAAAACAGGCGCCATCTCAAGTGAGGAAACAGATGACATTGCGGCTCCCGGCAGATGAATAAACACAAGTTTCTCTCCGGTCTGATCGGTGATATCGCCTGAAGAAAAACCGGCATCTCTCGATAGGGCCTCTGCCAGTTTATCCCATTCGTTCAGGGGTATTAATATTCGCTCTTTTACCCAGTCGAGGATTTCACGCGGTTCCTGAGGTGAATATCCGGGGCTCAGTCTCTGCCTTTTCTTCTCGAAATACTCTACTATATTCGCCGGTATCGCAGGCCTGCTTTCGAAAGAAAAGACCATTTCCTGAATCAGGTTCCTGTTAACAGACGACTCCGCTGATGCAGGCTGGTCAGACTGATACATGTATTGATTGATCTGATTCCATGAAACAGATGAAGCAAACGGGCTTGGTCTCTCTGTATAGACAACCGAATGTTTGATCACACCCGACTCAAGTTCATCCAGCGCCAGCTTGAGATTCTCAAGATCAAATTCATCCTTTAGACAGGTCCTCCAAGCCTCCAGCAATATGGGAAAATCTTCATATTTCATAACTGCCTCCAGCAGTTTTGCGGAACGCAGCCTGGTCATCCACAGGGGCATTCGCTGATTTATTTTTTCCCGTGTGACAAGAAGCGCCCTGCCTGCGCACTCTCTGAATCTGGCGCTGAAAAAGCCCGACTGTTCAAGTCTTTTTCTGAGAAGGTCATCAACCGAACCGCTTTTGACAAGAGAAAGAATTTCATCAGGCTGAATATCGCCCGGCATCTGTATTACTATCAAATCGTTTCCTGAAAATATCTCCGGACATTCATCGTGTTTTTCTCTCCATGCGGCCTCAAGGGCCATGGCAAAGGGACGATTCAACCGCCCCCCCCACAAGGTATGAATTACAAGCTGACTGCCCGGGACTCCTCCGGGGCCTGTATTAACCACTTCCAGAAGGATATGATGACGATGGGGAAGATCTTCTCCGGTATGGTTCCTCTGATCTGTCAGAAAATCGATCAGTTGCCTTGAGGATGTATCATCCATGAAGTGATTTTTCTGAAGATATGCACACAAATCATCATCGTTATTCAGCCGTTTGTTTACCATCTCCAGAAACAGGGATTTTTTGCATGAAAAATGATAATCCCGATTAAGCTCCTCGCCTCTCCAGAAAGGGGCGTCCATTAACCGGGAAGCAGCAGGCGTCACAAAAACATCATTATGGGTGATTCTCTGAATTCTCCAGTTCTGGGCGCCAAAGGTCATAAGCTGCCCCGGATTAGATTCCCACACATATTCTTCATCAAGTTCGCCTATCACCGCCCCGGTTTCCTGGTGTCTAAGCCTGAAATAACCGCGATCCGGAATAGTGCCTCCTGACATATATAGTGAGAGCAGGGCGCCCTTTCTGGCAGCAACAGTATTGTCGATCCTGTCTATTGAGATGCGCGGATTCAGTTCTCTTATTCTGCTGTCATTATATCTGCCTGCCAGCATGTTCATCACAAGATCAAACTGCACACGAGTGAGTTCCCTGTACGAATAACTTGCCCTGATACAACTGAAAAGTTCGTCGATATTCCATGTTTCCACGCCGGTCATTGAGATTATTACCTGTGACAGGACATCCAGAGGACACATGACAATTTTTGTCTCCTCTATATCCTGATCTGTTACCGCTCTGGTCAGAACAGCGGCATTTATAAAATCCTGCGGGTGTGTCGGAAAGAGCATCCATCTGCTTGGCCTCCCGACCTGGTGACCGGCGCGGCCGACCCTCTGGATTGTTGAAGATACCGATAATGGCGATTGAATTAATATGACTTCGTCAAGATCACCTATATCGATGCCAAGTTCAAGAGAACTGGTGGCCACAATTGCCTTCAGATCACCGGTTTTCAGTTTGCGCTCAACCTCGGCCCTTATCTCCCTGGAAAGGGAACCATGATGAGCATAGGCCGATGGAAGGTTCGACCCCTGGTTTATCAGATGGGTTATCTTTTCACAGAGACGCCGGCTGTTTGTGAATATGAGAGTCGACGTATTATTGTGTATATTCTTTTTGCATTCCCCTGTGATAAAATCCCAAACAGGCTCCATTTCGCCCCTTTGCACCACCTTTTCAGGAAAAAGGACCTTTATTTTATAGTCCTTTTTACCCCCCGATTCCACTATCGCTGTTTTTCTTGGAACATACACCGGATTGTGAGCATCTCCTATAATCCGGCATCCGGCAACGAACTCAGCTACCTTATTAAGCGGCTTTATGGTTGCCGATAACGATATCCGCTGAAATTCTCCGCATAACCTGACAAGCCGGTCAACTGCTGTCATAAGATGAACGCCCCGTTTGTTGCCCGCCACCGAATGGATTTCATCAAGTATAACGGTTTTTATGTGGTTAAGAACCACTCTGCCGCCCTTTGAACTGAGTATGAGATTCAGACTTTCGGGGGTGGTGATCAATATTTCAGGAGGTTTTCTTATCATACGCCTGCGTTCTGCCTGAGATGTATCTCCGCTTCTTGTCATAACCCTGATAGCAGGCAATTCCATTTTTTCGTTTGTAAAAAGCCGGCCCAATTCCTCAAGAGGCTGTAACAGGTTTCTTTTTATATCGTTATTTAATGCTTTGAGCGGAGATACATACAGGACGCTTGTATACCCGGTGTCCCATTTTCTCGTGATCAGCTGATTTATGGCCCATAAAAATGCGGCAAGGGTCTTTCCGCTTCCCGTCGGAGCGGAAATAAAGACATTTTCATTATTAGAGATTTTCGGCCATGCCTGAACCTGAATATCGGTGGGCTCACCGACACTCTCTCTGAACCATTTTATCACAAGCGGATGGAAAGGAAGTTTTGTGTATGACATATTCCCAATAATATAAATAATTGTTTACAATATCCGTAAAAATGGGCATGTGTCAATAAGACAGGTATTTTTTAATGCCGGTCTTTTGGCATAAAAATGTCAATAATTTGACTTGAAAATGCAATCCTTATAAACATTACTCACTGATTTATATATAGTTTTTAGTCCACATTATAATTCTCTGACATTTTAACACCTGTTAAAAGCTCAACCCGGTCATAATGAGGAGTAAAAGAATTTTACCCATATCCTGTGGCATATAATTTGCACAAAAGTGCTATAGCAAAGTATTCAGACCTAATTTGAAGGGTAGGATATAGATTTCGAATATGTTATATTCTCCTGATCAGGTGTGAGTGTAGAATATAGTATAAAAAATTGCCTGCAAATAACAGGTAGATGGAGGAAAAAAATGAAACTTAATCTCAGGAATAAATTTTTAGTACCAACGCTTATACTGGTGATTATCGGGATGATTTCCGCGACCTTTATTTCATACATGTATTCGAAAAAGGCTATTGAGGAAGTTATAGAGTCACGGATAAGCGATTCAAGTAATAACCTGATAGTTCAACTGGATACCTGGATTGCCGGCATAAAACAGGATGTAAAAAGATGGAGTGAAGAGAATCTTATTCAGTCCACTCTAATTATGGTTCGAACAGGTAATAAGGATTTTGTCTCAGAGGCATCCAATAAATTGATAGAATATAAAAGACAGACCCCCTTTTATCAGTTTATAGGTGTGGCAGACTCAAAGGGCACAGTCGTTTTCAGCACCGATCCTGATCGAAAAGATACATCAAATGTTGCAAACAGAGATTTTTTAAGGGAATCCATAAGCGGAAATATCTCTATTTCAGAGGCATTCAGAAGTGAAACCAATTCAGGACCAGTTTTTATTGTGGCATCGCCTGTCCACGGAATTGACGATTTCGGCATTGAAAGCACCGATGAGATTACCGGGATAATTTTTGGCGTGGCAGACATGGAATACTTTACCTCAAACTTCATTGAGAAGGTTGATGTCGGAAAAACAGACTTCGCCTTTATCTGCACCGGAGAAGGTCTTATTATTTCACATAGCGACAGCAAACAGATTCTACAGAACGACCTGATGGATACGGATTACGGCAAGGATATTACTGAAAAGGGAAAAGGCGTCGGCACCTATGAAATAAAAGGCGTTAAAAATGTCATAGCATTCAATTCTTTTGAATTGACCAAATGGGTCTCTGCGGTTGGAGTGGGAACGGCAGAGGTATTGGCCCCAGTGAAAAAAGTACGCTCTATAAGCATCATAATCGCCCTGATAGTTATTGCAGTTCTGGCATTGGCCATGTGGGTCATTTCCGATAAATATATCATCAAACCTATCGCAAGTGTTGCCGATGGATTGAAAGATATAGCGGAAGGAGAAGGAGACCTGACTGTCAGGCTGGAGGTTAAAACCGATGATGAAGTCGGGGAGCTTTCAAAATGGTTTAATATCTTTATGGAAAAGCTTCATGCCATTATTAAGGAAATCAGCGCAAACGCCGATATCCTGACCTCGGCGTCAAATGATCTTTCAAGCCTGTCCAGTCAGATGTCTGACGGTGCTGACAGTATGTCCGCAAAATCGAACACCGTGGCATCTGCCGCGGAAGAGATGAGCGCTAACATCAATTCTGTGGCAGCCGCGATGGAGCAGGCGTCGACAAACATGAATCTGGTCGCTACTTCCGCGGACGAGATGACATCCACGATAAACGAGATCGCTCAGAACTCGGAAAAAGGCCGTGCCATTACCGGTGAAGCAGTGGCACAGGCAAATGACGCGACAAAGAAAATCGACGAACTCGGAAAGGGCGCTCAGGAGATAGGAAAGGTCACGGAAACAATCACGGAAATCTCCGAACAGACCAACCTTCTTGCCTTAAACGCCACCATAGAGGCGGCTCGCGCCGGAGAGGCAGGAAAAGGATTTGCAGTAGTGGCCAATGAAATCAAGGAACTGGCCAGACAGACCGCTGAAGCGACTCAGGATATCAAAGACAGAATAGCCGGAATACAGGCTACAACCTCAGGCGCTGTAACCCAGGTAGAGCAGATTTCAAGGGTTATCAATGACGTCAATGAAATAGTTTCAACCATAGCAACAGCAGTTGAGGAACAGTCGGCGACTACAAAAGAGATTGCGGGCAATGTCTCACAGGCCTCTGATGGCATACAGGAGGTCTCTCAGAATGTGGCCCAGAGCTCAACAGTATCACAGGAAATTGCTAAAGATATTGCGGAAATGAATCAGTCATCAAATGAGATGTCTAACAGCAGTTCACAGGTTGATATGAGCGCTCAGGAACTTTCAAAGCTGGCAGCACAACTGAAAGAGATGGTAGGAAAGTTCAAGGTAAAATAGAAATTATCCCAAGCAGAAAGGGGGCGTCTGTCATATAATTTACAGAAGGCCCCTTTTTTCTGTTTGGGACAGACTGCTCGTCAATGGGCCTCATCCCAGTTGGAGCCAAAGGATATGTCCACCTTTAAAGGAACAAGCAGACTGTGGACATTTTCCATCTCAAATCTTATTATCGGCGATATTGCATCAACCTCTTTTTCCGGCACCTCGAACAATAGCTCATCATGCACCTGCAACAGCATCCTTGTCTTATAACCTTCCCTCTTTATCCGGTGATATATGCTGATCATTGCCTTTTTAATAATGTCAGCGGCAGTTCCCTGAATTGGCGTGTTTATGGCGATTCGTTCGGCATCGGCTCTTATTCTGTTATTTTCACTATTAATTTCAGGCAGATAACGCCTTCTGTTAAAAAGAGTAGTAACATAACCGTTTTCTCTGGCGTACCCTGTCATTCGTTCTCTGTAGCTTGCCACCCCTTTATAGCGGTTATAATAGGAGTCAATATATTCCTTTGCTGTCTTGTTATCTATATTCAGTTCATCGGCAAGTTTTTTCGCGCCCATGCCGTATATAATGCCAAAATTGATAGCCTTAGCTATCCTTCGC